>CANRFS010000025.1 GCA_947629965.1 uncultured Clostridia bacterium | reverse complement strand
TTTAAATATTTCTTTGTCATTATTGTATGTCACTTTTGCTATTTGCTCTAAGCTCATATTTTTTATATCTGCTATTTTTTGTGCCATATATTTTACATTTCTAGAATCATTTCTTTTGCCTCTAAGTGGTTCTGGCGAAAGATACGGAGAATCTGTTTCTATTAATATTTTATCTAATGGAACCATTTTTATTACTTCATCTGCATTCTTAGAATTTTTAAATGTTATAGGTCCTGCAAATGAAATATAAAATCCTAGTTTTAAGCCCTCTCTTACTAAGTCTACATTTAGAGGACAACAATGAAATACTCCATTTTTATTACATTTATTATTTTTTAAAATATCTAATGTGTCATAAATTGCTTCTCTTGTATGTATTACAATAGGAAGATTTAATCTATTTGCTATTTCTATTTGAGATTTAAATACATGTTTTTGCAACACTTTGTTTTCTGTATTCCAATGATAATCTAGTCCTATTTCTCCAATTGCAACTATCTTCTCATTTTCTGCTAATTTTTCTATTTCGTTTAAGTTACTTTCTTCAAAATCATCTATATCATTTGGTGAAATTCCTGCTGTTGCATACATAAAATCATAATTTTTGGCTATTTTTAAAGCTTTCTTAGAAGATTCTAGGCTATATGCAGCATTAACTATTTTTGTAATCCCATCTTTATATATTTCTTTTATTAATTTATCTCTATCATCATCAAACTTTTCATCATTATAGTGTGCATGTGAATCAAAAAATTCCATCTCTAATCCTCTTTTTCTGTAATTAATATTACCGTTGCAACAGCATACTCTCTGCAATGTGATATTGATATATCTATATCTTTTATTTCATCAAATTTTATATTTAAAAATTTAACCTTTGGATTTCCATTTTCATCATTAATAACCTCAGCATTATGCCAAGAAATATCAAATTTATTTTTTAGCAATGATGAAACTGCCTTAAATATGGCCTCTTTTGCTGCAAATCTACCTGCATAATGAGTATATTTTGCGCCTTTCCTACTTTCACAATATTCTATTTCGTTTGGTGTAAATATCATATTCGTGAAAGTACTACCTGACCTTTCTATTGACTCTTTTATCCTGCTTATTTCTATTATGTCTGTTCCACAAAGCACTCTCATGTCATCCTCCTAGATTAAACAAAGCAATAAAATTAACTATGTTTAGCAATAAAGATATTGCTAAAACTACTAATATAATTTTATTAATCTTGTTATTACTTTCTATATTAGACTCTTTATATATTACATCATATTTATTTTTTATCTCATCATATATCTCTTGAAGTTCAAATATTTCTTTCCACTTATTATAAAAAACAGTTCCAATTGATGAATTTGTAATCTCGTTTAACCATATTTGTTTTGTAAATTTTGTAAATTTATCTCTTACACTATCAATATCTTTTTTACTCTTAAATTTATCTTCTAGCTTTTTTAAGAAAATTCGTTGATATAAACTGATAATTAAGGTATATAGATATTCATTTTCATAATCAAATAATAATGTAGTATAATTACTAATTTCGATGCTAGAAGTCATTAAACTTGCACTATATTTTGTAAATCCAAATCTTGAATATTTAAATTGCTCTATCATTTGTATTGTTTTATCAAATTCATTAGTAGTAAAATCTAAAGTATTATTATTTGATAATACATTACTATATTTTAAGAAATCACTTTGCAAGTTTTGAAAATCCTCTTCTGCATTCCAATTGTCTTGATCTATGCACGAATAAGTATAAACAAAAAATCTTTTATTATATAAATCGATGTCTTTTAATTCTTTAGTATTATTATTTACACCTATTATACTGTCTATAAAATCTGAAAGTTCACTCATATTACCAAATTTATCTGTTTGTATTTTTATATTTGTAAAGTCTCTTAATTTTGAATAATCAGAATTTATTTCCTTAAATCTATAATTAAAATTTAGTAGGTCAGAAAATTTATCACTATTTTCTATATTTGTTTTTATTGCTAAAAAACACTCTCCTGTATCAAAACAAATTATCTCCATTTTATCAATATTAAAGAATATTCCGCTCTCATCATTAATCTTGCCTTGTGCTTTTGTTTCAAAATTATACTCAAAAATATTACAATGATATTTAGATAAAATCTTTGCCTTTACTTTATTATTTAATTTATCAAAATTACTTATATCATTTCTATTTAAAGAAAATGTTGGGAAAAAGTATTCTCTTGTATTTTGAATAAAATATGTGTATAAATTAATATCTCTTTCTTTTTCAAATATTTTTAATTTACAATTTTTATTATTTATTAAACTGAATAAATATTTTTCGTACTTGTTTTCTTTAATTAAAAATGGCTTTATAAAATATGTATATTGATACTTTAACTTTAGTTCCATTAATTTTACCTTCTTTAGTTTTAGAAAAAAGGGGTATATCCCCTTTTTCTAATTTATTTTTGATAATATAGTCCACTATCATTTAAATGCCATGTTCCAATAAAATCTGTATATATATTGTTATCTAAATTAACTGATAATTCCTGGCAAACAGCTCCTATTTTATCTATGCTTCCCCATGCTCCAGCTTTTTTTACAGCTGCAAATCCATTTGAATTTTGCTCTGTACCATCATCATAAATATAATCTACTACTACATTACCTGATTTATCCACATACCCATATTTTCCATCTTTTTTACTTAAGAATAATGTATTTGATGTTAATACATCTGATGATTTTTTCTCTTCTAATTTAAAGTTATAATATTTGTATTCGTCATTCGTAAATACTTTAATATAACCAATATCAGTATTTATTTCTGATACTATTCCACTAATTTTTTGACCTAAATTGTTATCTAATATAACAGTTTCTGTATCTGTTTTGTCTGCCTCAATAAATCCGCCATTTTCAATATATATCATATTTTTATATTCAAATTCTTTTACTGTTTCATTCTCTAAGTTAATGATACCATATTTCCCATCTTTTTTAGCTATATAGTAAATAGAAAAGGCGTATTTTAAATCTTCGTATTGTGGCTCTATTTTAACCTCATTAGCTTTAGTTACAATACCATATTTTCCATCTTTTTTTACTACTATATTGTCAGATCTTACTTCTACAAAATCTTCATATCCAGAATCTATTAAAACTTTATTTTCTTGTGTATCAAATAATTTCCATGTATCATCTTGTTTTATTCCAAATATAGTTGAACTTCCTAAATATTTAATTTCTTGATATGTTGGCTCAATTACAACTGTTCCATTTGTACTGATTATTCCATAATTATTATCTTGATTTATAATTATGTATTGCTCTTTATATCCTTCCTTTAAAGTACGTATATTTTTATATTCTGTCTTTATTATTATCTGTCCCTTTTCATTTACTAGTCCAACCTTATCGTCTTTTTTTACAATAAAATTGTTTGTAGTTCCATCTAATGCTTTTATTTGGCTATATTCACATGGCAAAAGTTCTTTTCCTTCAAAATCTATCATTCCATATTTGCCATCTTTGCTTACTCTTAACACATTGTCTTCATACCAAATATTATGTTTTGAATCTGAATTATCTATAGCTTCTATTTTATCATAACCTGTTAAAATTTCTTCGTTTTTTTCGTTGATAGCTTTTGTTTTATACGTTCCGTTTATATCATCAACATCGTATACACATATAAATATAGCTTTAGATTTATTTGGTATTATAATCATTTCGTCATAAGCTGGTTCTATAACTGTTTCTCCATAATTATTTATTACTCCGAATTTACCATTCTCGTATGCTGTATAATATAAATAATTTTTTATTTCTACTTTTTTATTGCTTGTCTTTACTATATTGACAATTGATATGATAATCATAATTACTACTGCTAAAGCAATAATTACTCCTAACACTTTTTTAATATTTAATTTTGGTTTCTCATCATATCTCCTGCCTCTGCTTCTATTTGAGTCCATTTATGCTCCTCCCCAAAAATTCTTTGAATTTTTGTATCTATTCTAAAAATAATATAACATATTATTACTATATCATATTTTTTCTCTTTTTCCAATAGTTTTCATATAGTTTTTTGGCAGTTTCTGGACTATCTTCTCCTTTTTTATTCTTTACAGGGGCAAAATCTTCTTCTCTTTTACCTCTAAGTATTGCAATATCATCAAATAGTTTAAAGCTATCAAAAATAAACTTTTCAAATTTATATACATTTTCTTTTTTTGGTTCTACTAAGTGACCATCTTTATCTAAATAATTGCTTTTTTTTAATGCCACATGATATTCTAGTTCTTTCGTACTGGCTCTTTTTACAGCATTTATATTGAATAAATTACACATTATATGTGATTCTCCAAAAACTAATTCGCCATTTTCATCTGTTATTCTAGCTATATCATCTGGTAATTCAGTGTATTCTATTACTTTTATTTTTTTATTTTGCTTGCAAAGAACTCCAACCCTTTCTTCTGGACTTCTTTTTAAAACAGTTCTAGTTCCTATTTGTTTGTCTTTAGATGCTGTCAATCCTAATAATAAAACATCTACATGTTTTTGTAAAATATTATCTACAGACCCTATAAATAACCATTCTATGCCTCTTTTATCCATATCCTTTATTGCTCCTTTTTTTAGCATAGAATTAAATATTCCACCATTTCCATTTGAGTTCTCTTTTATAAGCCCATTTTTATCAATTAATAATTTGCCATTTTCATCTAATAAAGGCAAATTTTCCTGTTTAAAAATATACACATACTCATTTGGATACCCAAAATAATCATTTTTTTCTAAAAAACTAACTGTTTCTTCATTATTTTCGTTGCTAGTCATAATATACCAAGGTATAATAACATTATATTGATTATTTGCTCTTTTTAATGTATCTATTATTATTTCGAATAGATATTTACTTCCATTTTCAAAATTAATTTTGTATGTACCTTTAGCCTTTGGATATCCGAAGCCTTGTTCCCTGTCCGCCCGCCATTGTTGCAACTGCAAATTTATTATTTTTTATAATGCTTGCTCCGATTTTTTCGTAATCTTCTAATTCTTTTTTGCTCAATTTATCTGGATTAACTCCTGATATCGGACTCAATTCTTCTAAATCTACATATAATTCTTCAAATGTTTTTTCATATAATTCTTTTAATTCATCAAAATCTATTTCTAATACTTGCTTTATTAACTCGTTTTTTAATTCTGTATCAGCCTTATCTATGTATTCTATAATATGCTCTTGATGATATTTTTTTAATATCTCTATTGCTTTATTATAATTTTTTTCCATCTTGCAATCCTTTCTATAGACTCAGTACTCTTCATACTATAACATTATTTATACAATTTGTCTACTATTAATATATTATTTAAATAATTCATAACATATATTTCTATATATTTAATATATATGTTTTAGAGGTGCAAGCATGTATAAAATGAAAATATTTGTGTTTAAGTTAAAAAAAATTTTTATTCCTACCTGCATTTGCTTATTCACTATTTTCTTACTAATATTTTCTAATTCAAATCTTTCTTCTGCAAAAACTGGACTCGCTTTATGGGCTAATTCTGTTGTTCCATCTTTACTTCCTTTCTTTATTGCAACAGAACTTTTGCGGATATACTAATGTTATTTCGATTTTAGGAAAATTATTAAATAAATTTATGCGACCAATTTTTAATGTACCAGGCGAAGGAGCTTTTCCTTTTATAATGGGTATTGTTAGCGGCTATCCAATGGGTGCAAAAATAGTTTCAAATTTTAAAAGTCAAGGAATTTGCACTAATGAAGAAGCTGAAAGATTAATTGCATTTACTAATAATTCTGGACCACTTTTTATAATAGGTACTGTAGGCATAGGGTTATTCAAAGATACGAATACAGGGATTTTACTATTTATTACTCATATTTTAGCTTGTCTTACTGTAGGTTTTTTGTTTAGATGGTGGAAAACCGGTAGAAAAAAAAGAACTGCACTGCTTCAAGAAAATTCTAATACCATGCCTTCTAAGATTTCATTATCAAATCTTGGAGAAGTATTAGCAAATTCTATAATGAGTGCAATTAATACTATATTTCTAATTGGTGGATTTATTGTTTTATTCTCAGTTATAATATCTATATTCAAAAGCAGTGGCATTTTACATACTGTTTCAGATTTTATAAAACCTGTTCTTAATGCCTTAAGAATTCCCACATCTTATTCTGAAGGTATTATCACTGGACTATTAGAACTTACTAATGGAGTATGCAATATAGCAATGATTAACAATAGATCCATTTCAATAAATGTAATAATTTGTGCATTTTTACTTGGATTTGGAGGAATTTCTATAACACTTCAAATTTTAAGTATAACGTCAAAAGCAAAAATTTCTATTAAACCTTATATCATAGGAAAGCTCTTACAGGGGACATTTGCAGCATTTTATACTTACATATTTTTAAACACTTTTTGGTTTTTGAATTTGGATTTGTAAACCTTTTATCTCGGGAATTTTTCTCCCATTTTTTGAAACTTTTGGCTAGGAACTAAAAGTTTCATTTTTTGGCAGATGCAATTATTCCTCTAAATAATGGGCTAGTTAGTTAATATCAAGATAAAAAGACTAGGATTACTAGTCTTCTAAATTCGTTAAATCTCTTAGCATTTGCAGTAAATACTGCCCTGAATTAGTTTCTCTCTCATCTCTATCAAGATTTCTTTTGCCAAAACAAACAAAACCATTGCTTTCATAAAATTCTTTTAAGTTATCCTTATCTTCACATTCTAAAAAAACAAAACGTCCTCCCATAATCTTCTGTGCCTCTTTAACTTTTTTACAAGCTAATTTTAATAGTTCATCACCAGTTATCAACTTATTATAACCATTTTTGAAGTTTTTACCAATTTGACCTATCAAAGGCAATGGAATTTCAAATACAGAACTTGACATATCATTTACAGCGAATCTTGAAAGTCTTTTTCTTGTTGCTGTATTAAATAAATTTTTTTTAACTTCTATAGTTTTTGTAGCAATAGAAAAATATCCTACTATCACTAAATTTCCTTTGAATGAACCCATAACAATAAATGTTTTTGCTATATCTTGTTTGCTAAATTCTATTGCCTTTTCTTTTAAAAATTGCTCTACGTCCTTATTTAATTTACACTCAAAATCAGATAAAATTTCTTTTACTTTTCTTTTATCAATAGAATTACATATATCTTCTAAATTAATAATGTTATAAGCCATTTTTAGCTTTGAAATATTTTTCTAATTATTTCCTTATCTTTTATATCTTTAATAGAGGTTTTCATTTTTACTGTTTTACCTTTTCTACCTTCTGCATTTTCAAGTGCATTAAGAAAAGACCTAGCAGAAGGTTTATCCTTAAATTTTATATTTTTTAAAAAACTTTTTGTAGCCATTTTATATACCCCTAATATAATATACTCATTTTTAATATATTATGACATCAATCATAATATAATTTTAGCACAAATTTTACATAATATCAATATACTCGTTTTATGTTTTGTATGTAATTCTATATTATATATATATCATACCTTTTTAAAAAGTCAATAAAATTTGTAAATTTTTTTATATTTTAATATATATTGTATCTATTTTTTTTATTAAAATTCATAAAATACGTTTTATAAAATTTATTTTTTAATGTGCTTACTAATTATATTTAATTAAAAACATCTACATAAGTAAGTGTTACCATTTTAATATTATATCAAAATTATAAACCTGACCGTTTAAAAATGTAAAATACCAAATATACCATCTGTTTTCGTTGTTTGCTTCTTGTATATATAATTCTATTTTTTTATTTTCTTCATATTCTTTTTCCTCAAATGAAGCTTGTGCTAAGTCTATAGGATATTCATTCAAATAATTTATAAATTTGTCATAATCCATAACATTTTTTTCAGTTGAATTAAACCATTCATTGAATATTTCTTCATATTTTTTCTCTTTAATTAGTTGTTCTACTATATCCTTAGCATCTCTTGTGCAAGTTTCTCCGTTTGTCATCATATCTAAACACACTAATTTATTTTTACATTTCTCAATAATGGTTATAAATTTCACTTTAGTTTCTTGTTTGTTTCCATTTTTACTTGTACAATAACATTCTACTATATATTTATTATCTTGAAAACTTATATTTTCATTTGAAAACATAGCAGTATCTGAATATTTTAATCTTTTTTTTATTTCTGATTTAGCATATTCTATGATCTCTTCATCTGTTGTTTCTTTTTCTGTTATATCAGAACTTGTTGGTTTATATGTAATACTATTGCTTATAATAAAACTAAATACAATTAATATGGCTACAAATAATATTATTAACCATACTACTTTATGAAATTTGTTTTCTGCGTATTCAATATCTTGTTTGTATCCTTCAATATCTAATTTACAAACCGGACATTTTTCATCTAAATCACTAACATTATTTCCACAACCTGGACACCTCATACATATCCTCCAATTTTATATTATAACCCAATCTAGTTTGCTATTTTATAATATAAAAATTTCCATTTTAATTAAATGAACAACAATTTACCTAATGTTATTTTTTGGCAGCCGCAATTAAGCCTCTAAATAATGGGCTTGGTCTGTTTGGTCTTGATTTAAATTCTGGATGGAATTGACTTGCTAAAAAGAATGGATGATTTTTTAATTCTACTATCTCAACAAGTCTTCCGTCTGGAGATGTTCCTGAACATATAAGACCTGCTTCTTCCATTTTTTCTTTATAATCATTATTGTATTCATATCTATGTCTATGTCTCTCTGCTATTTCTTTTTTGCCATATAAGTTATATGCTTTAGTCCCTTCTTTTAACACACATGGATAACTTCCAAGTCTCATTGTTCCACCTTTTTTATCTATTTTCTTTTGCTCATCCATTATATGTATTACTTGATTTTTCGATTTTTTGTCAAATTCTTCTGAATTTGCATCACTTAATCCTAATACATTTCTTGCAAATTCTACTACTGCCATTTGCATTCCTAAACAAATTCCTAAAAATGGAACTTTATTTTCTCTTGCATATTTAATTGCAGAAATTTTTCCTTCTATTCCTCTGTTTCCAAATCCTCCTGGAACAAGAATTCCATTATATTCACCTAGTTTTTCTTTTGCATTTTTATCTGTTATAGTTTCTGAATCTACAAATTCAATATCTACTTTAACATCATTTTCAAAACCTGCATGTCTTAAAGACTCTGCAACTGAGAGATATGAGTCCTCAAGAGCTACATATTTTCCAACTATTGCTACTTTAACTGACTCATCACCTATATTTCTAATATGCTCTATCATTTTTTCCCACTCTTCGTTTTTAGGTTCTGTTTTATCTAAGTTTAATGCTCTGCATACTTCAAGTGTTAAACCTTCTTTTTCAAGCATTAAAGGAACAGCATATAGGTTGTCTGCCGTAGAATTTTGTATTACACATTCTGGTCTTACATTACAATAAAGAGCTATTTTTTGTCTCATTATATCTGTTATAGGAAGTTCTGATCTACATACCAAAATATCTGGTTTAATACCTAATGACTGAAGCTCTTTTACAGAGTGCTGTGTTGGTTTTGATTTAAGTTCATTTGAACCAGAAATATATGGAAGAAGTGTTACATGAACATATATAACATCTTCTTTCGGTTTTTCTATCCCAACTTGTCTTATTGCTTCTATAAATGATAATCCTTCTATATCTCCAATAGTCCCACCTATTTCAGTAATTACAATATCAACATCTTCATTTTCAAAACTATATATTTTTTCTTTTATTTCGTTAGTAATATGAGGTATTACTTGAACAGTTTTACCTAAGTATTCGCCTTTTCTTTCTTTTTCGATTACGCTAGAATAAATCTTTCCAGTAGTTACACTAGAATTTTTTGTTAAATTTTCATCTATAAATCTTTCATAATGTCCTAAATCTAGATCTGTTTCTGCTCCATCATCTGTTACAAAAACTTCTCCATGTTCAATTGGACTCATTGTACCTGGATCAACATTTATGTATGGATCCATTTTTTGAATTGTAACTTTATATCCTCTATTCTTTAAAAGTCTTCCAAGTGATGCTGCAGTTATTCCCTTTCCTAATCCTGATACTACTCCACCTGTTACAAAAATATACTTTGTGTTCATCAATTTTCCTCCTAATGTCCCAAAAGGGACGTTTCTTTCTGGGATATTTTGTCCCATTTTTTACATACCTTTTACCGATACTTTTATTAAACAAAAATAGATTTAAAAAAGTTTCCCTAAAAAAGGGGTTTTTTTTAAATCTATTATTTTAATATTAATATATGAATATATTATCATTTTTTGTTCTATTATGCAAGAGTTTTTCAAAAATTAATTCATTTCTACTTTTCCTACAATATCATTTATATTTTCTATATTGTGTTTTTTCATATATTCTTCAATACCTTTTACCGTATTTACACTAGTATATGGATCTATAAAATTACCTGCGCCAATAGATATAGCAGATGCGCCAGCAAGCATAAATTCTATAGCATCATCTCCATTTATAATTCCACCCATACCAAGTACTGGAATATTTACTGCTTGAGATACCTGATATACCATTCTTACTGCGACTGGTTTTACGCAAGGCCCTGATAACCCGCCTGTGTTATTTGCAAGATATGGTTTTCTTGTATTTATATTAATACTCATTCCAAGTAATGTGTTAATTAGTGATACTGCATCTGCTCCGGCATCCTCTGCTCCTTTAGCCGGAAGTGTTATATCTGTTACATTTGGAGTAAGTTTTACAATTAGCGGTTTATCTAAAACTTTTCTCACCTTGCTTGTAACCTCCTTCACGCCTTCATATGTTGTTCCAAATGCTAAACATCCTGCTTTAACATTTGGACACGATAAATTAAGTTCAACTCCATCTATATCTGTTTTATTTAATATCTTACAAAGTTCAACATAGTCTTCTATTGTGCTTCCACACGCATTTACTATAATTGCAACATTCTGAGTTTTAAGCCAAGGTAAATCATGAGTTATAAAATATTCTACACCAGGATTTTGAAGTCCAATACTATTTAGCATACCACTTGGAGTTTCGTAAATTCTAGATGGTTTATTACCATCTCTTGGTTTTAAAGATGTACCTTTTGTAATAATTCCACCAAGCTTACTTAAATCAAAAAACTGGCTATATTCTCTACCATATCCAAATGTACCTGATGCAACTGTTACAGGATTTTTCATTTTAATACCTGCGAAATTAACTTCTGTATTCATAAATTCAACTCCTCTTAAATAATTACTTTATTACTGTCAAATACTGGACCTTGTTTGCATACATGCTCATATCCGCCTGTTACTACTTCTACTGCACATCCTAAGCATACTCCAAGTCCACATCCCATTTTTTCTTCTAGTGATATTTGGCATGGAATATTTGTTTCTTTCGCTAAATTTTGCGCAGCTTTAAGTAGTGGCAAAGGTCCGCATGCAAATATCGCATCTATTTTGTTTTCTTTCAAGTCTTTTTTTAGCTCATTTATTGCAAATCCATGTACTTTATAACTTCCATCATCTGTTGTTATTACCAATTTATTTGATACCTCTTTAAACTCGTCTTCTAATAATACCGCTTCTTTATTTCTAAATCCTAAGTATGTATTTACTGTTATTTTTTTTGAGGCATTTTTAGCAAGCTCATATAGTGGGAATACACCTATTCCACCGCCAAGTATTGCTATATTTTTATACTCTTCTAATTTAAACGTTCCATATCCTAATGGTCCTACAATATCAATTAAATCTTCTTCTTTTTTTCTTGATAAAATTTCTGTTCCTCTACCTTGAACTCTAAATATTATCTCTAAAATTCCATTTTCCTTATCCATATTATATATACTAATTGGTCTTCTTAAAAATGGATCAATTCCTTCTGTAACTCTTATTTCTATAAATTGACCCGGTTTTGCAATATCAACAATTTCTCTGGCTGACATAGAAAATTTAAAAATATCTGGTTTTAACTGCTCTTTTTTAATCAATTTAGCATGTAATTGTACTGGCATTTTATTTCCTCCTAATCATTAAGATATGTATTATTTTATTGCGCTATTTAATTCATCTCTCATTCTTATTGCCTCTTCTCTTGTTGCTTTTTTATACTCTTTCTCTGAATATTTATCTTTCCATCTATCAGATTTATATGCAGCCATTAAGCTTCTTGAAGCATTTACAATTCCACCTATTCCATCTTTAAATCCTAGAGCTATATCTTCTGCTTTTCCTCCGCTGTGCTCCGTATCCAGGTATTAAGAAAAATGTTTTTGGCATAATCTCTCTTAATTCTTTTATTTGAATAGGGTATGTTGCTCCAACTACTGCTCCTACGCTACTATATCCATATTCTCCTACTAATTCTTCTCCCCAAGTATTTACTAGTTCTCCTACTTTTTCATATATTGTTGTTCCATCTTCTAATTTTAAATCCTGTAACTCACCAGATGATTTATTAGAAGTTTTTACTAAAATAAATATTCCTTTTCCATATTCCTTGCAGTCGTCTATAAATGGTTTTACTCCATCAATTCCTAAATATGGATTTACTGTTACAAAGTCAACATCATATATAGATACTTTTTCATCACCTATTGGAGTTCTTCCCAAAAACGCATTTGAATATCCTGCAGCAGTTGAACCTATATCTCCCCTTTTTACATCTGCTATTACGCACATTCCTTTGTTTTTAGCATATTTACATGTTTCATTAAATACTTTTATACCCTCTACGCCAAACATCTCGTAAAAAGCAATCTGAGGTTTTACAGCAGGTACTATATCGCACACGCTATCTATTAATCCTTTGTTAAACTCTAATATTGCTTTGCAAGCACCTTCTACATCTTTTGTATATTTAGCTTTAATACTATCTGGTATCATATCATACCTTGGATCTAATCCCATAACTGTAGGATTGTTTACCTCCTTAATTTTGTTAATTAGTTTGTCCATTGCATTTTCCATATTTATTTTCCTCCTTACACTATTTATTTTTTATAAACTATTTTTCCATTTACTATTGTGTATTTTACTTCTCCTTTTAGTTTTTTACCTATAAATGGCGTGTTTTTTGATTTTGATACTATACTTTCTTTTTCGTATATATATTCTTTATTTGGGTCAAATATTGTTATATCGGCGGGCTTTCCTTCCTCTATTACTCC
>CANRFS010000024.1 GCA_947629965.1 uncultured Clostridia bacterium | reverse complement strand
GTAATTGAAAAATCACTATCTTCATCAACATATAATTCTTTTTCCATTGATTTTATTTCGTTTTCAAGAGTTTCTACCCTTTCTTGTAATATTGCTTGAGTTCCTGCTATTGTTTCCATTCTTGATGCTGTCATATTCTCTATTCTATTTATTTCATCAAAAAATAAATTGTATAGATTAAATATTTGAACTTTTATATACTCTAAATCTTCTTTATTTTGTATATTCTGTTCTAAATCTTCTAAAATTTTTTTAAATTTAATATTTAAATTAGACATTGGCTTAAACCTTCCTTAACCTTAAATTCTTTCCATATATTCGCCAGTTCTTGTATCTATTCTAATTACATCACCTGTATTTACAAATAAAGGAACATTTATTGAATAACCTGTTTCTAATTCTGCTGGTTTTGTTTGTCCTGCTCCTGCTGTATTTCCAGCAAATCCTGGTTCAGTATATGTAACTTCCAATTCTACAAATATAGGTGGTTCTACTGCAAATACATTTCCCTTAAAAGACAACATTTTTACATTCATATTTTCTTTTAAATATTTTAATGTGTCACCTAAATCTGCTTTATTAAGCGGAATTTGATCATATGTTTCATTATCCATAAAATAATATAGTTCTCCATCATTATATAGATATTGCATTTCTTTCTTTTCTATCTCTGCTCCTTGTAACTTTTCTGATGGATTAAATGTTCTTTCTAACACAGCACCTGTTATTACATTTTTTAGTTTTGTTCTAACAAAAGCTGCTCCTTTTCCTGGTTTTACGTGTTGAAATTCAACTACTTTAAATACTGCTCCATCAAGTTCAAATGTTGTTCCATTTCTTACGTCTCCTGCCATATATACTTCTGCCATATTATTACCTCTTTCCTATTTTATTATTTTTATTCAAAGTCTTATATATTTTATTATATTTTATGAAAAAAATCAATAGTTTATACAATATAAAAATTTTATTAAGAAAAGGCTAAGTGATTATTTTCACTTAGCCTAAACCAAAAATTTTCTTTAGATTTCAAGCAATATTGCATCATCAATAATTTGCTTTAGAAATTCTTTTACCGTTGGAGTAAGTTCTACGCTGTCTGAATTAAACAACTTCTCTTTGTGAAGTCTCATGGCTTTGAAGAAGGATTTGTCCCTACTGCCTGCCTCTAATTGCCGGCAAATTTCGGACACTGCTGAAGTATAATCTGCTCCTTTCATCAAGCGTTTATACTTAGCATTCTCACCCTCCTCAAACATGATTCTCTGTATATCGCTTGCTATTCGCGGATATACACGAGAATAAACGTGCTTTTCCATCATTTGCATTTCATATTGTTCCGTAAGCTTTCTGAAACCAGGGATTTTATCCTTTATAGGTGAAGGAATATCTGTGGTGAAAGTTTCTGGAACATCATGGAATATGCCCATAAAAAAGCATTTTGTGGCGATTTGCTCTGTTTCTCCTTTCTCAAGAGCCATGAGGTATGCGAAGACTGCTGTATCAAACAGATGTCCTAACACTGAACACTCCACATTATAAGAATACGCTGCCCATCTGTTCTTATTTCTCAGCTTTGAAATAGCTTTAAAGAACTCAAAGCAACCACTTTCAGCATTTACTATTTCGCGGAAGCCTGGCAGATTCTCATATTGGGTCATCTTCTTTATCACTTGGTCATACTCATGCTCATAATCGTCTTTTATGTGCATTTGTATTTCCTTCAGCTCTAATAATGTTGCAATACAAGTAGCTGCCTTGTAGATTGTTTCTTCTAGAGTTCCACATCCTTCCTTAATCCAATTTGCAAAGTCTTCGTTTGTCAATTCTGATATCATCTGTACTGTTACATTTCCAAATACTTTTTCAAAGGAAATATTGCCTAAGTCGCAAATCTCCTTTAAAATATGTTCTGGAGTATCATAATTGACGTATGCCTTTTGAAATGCGCGGTAAATCGCAATCTTGGGAAATCTTTCCCATGATATAAGATTTCCTCTCCTTTCTACTTCGTTTGCAAGTGAATAACATACATTGCAGTTAAATGCCTGTTTTGATATTTCGTCATAGGCGCCTTTTGTAGTAAAGAGTGTCCACCTCCGAAGATTGTTTAATCTCTTAAGCATTTCGATGATTGCCCTTAAAATGATAATCAAATTTTCGATTTTCATATTCATTTCCTCCTAAAATTATTTGTCTCATGCTAGCACATAGATGCCCGCAGGAAGACGTTATAATGAATATTATAGTAATTATATCACCTTTTTATGTTTATTACAATATTTTTTATCATAAAAAATATTTGGATTAATTTAGTTGCCATCATTGATTTCTGAGAATCCCTTTGATAAGCTTCTGATACTGTTATAACTTTTCTTTATAATTATCTCCTTGCAATAATAATTATTATATTTATTATCACATACCTTATTTTTCTGTAAAGTTCTTATATTATAGCATTTGCAATGCTTTCTGCATCTAACTTATATTCCTTTTCTAATTCTTCTACTGTTCCATGCTTTACAAAGCAATCATCATAGCCAAATGTTTTTACTTTAACATCGTTAATATCACTATTGTTTATTGCTTCGATTACAGTTGTTCCTAGTCCTCCTTTTATTAATCCATCTTCTAATGTAACAACTTTTTTAGTTTTCTTTGCAGATTCTAATATTATATTATTATCTAGTGGTTTTAAAAATCTTGCATTTATTATTTCTGCATTTATACCGCTTTTTTTCTAATATTTGTGATACTTCTACTGCCCTTTCAACCATTTTTCCAATAGCTATAATTGTTATATCTGTTCCTTCTTTTATTATTTCTGCTTTACCTAAACTTATATCTTCGCATTTATCAAATTTTATGCTTCCTTCTCCACCTCTTGGATATCTTATTGCCGTCGGTTTTTTTGTGTTTATTGCAAATTCTAACATTTTATTAAGTTCTGCAAAATTTTTTGGAGCCATAATTATAAAATTTGGTATTTGAGATAAAAACACCATATCAAACAAACCTTGATGAGTTTCACCATCATTTCCTACTATTCCAGCTCTATCTATTGCAATTGTTACAGGTAAATTTTGAATTGCAATATCGTGTATTAATTGGTCATAACCTCTTTGTAAAAATGATGAATAAACTGCAAATACAGGTTTAAGCCCTGATGATGCCATTCCTGCAATTAATCCGTACTGCATGTTGTTCTGCAATTCCTACATCAAAAAATCTGTCTGAAAATTTATTTTCAAATTCTTTTAATCCTGTTCCATCTTTCATTGCTGCAGTTATAGCAACAACTTTTTTATCCTTTGTTGCTAAGTCTATAAGCTTTTCTCCAAATTGTTGTGAATAATCTTTTTCTTTTGCTTTTTTAGTTTCTCCTGTTTCTATATAAAAACTAGATATTCCATGGAACTTATCTGGATTATTTTCTGCTATCTCATAGCCTTTGCCCTTTTTGGTAATAACATGGATTACTATTGGTCCCTCTATATTTTGGCTTTTATTTAAAATATTTTCTAATTCCTGTATATTGTGTCCATCAACTGGTCCTAGATATGTAAATCCTATATCTTCAAAATACATATTTGGAATAACTACTTGCTTTATACTTTTTTTAATTACATGGGCAAAATTTACAATTGGTTTTCCTATAATAGGCACTTTATTAAAAAATCTTTTTATACAATTATTAGATCTTTTATAAGTTTTTTTAATTCGTATTTTTGTAAGTAGTGCTGGAATTCCTCCTACATTTTTGGATATGCTCATTTCATTATCATTTAAAATTACTGTAATGTTTGTTTTACTACTTCCTGCATCATTTAATGCTTCCATTGCCATTCCACCAGTAAGTGAACCATCTCCTATTACAGCTATAACTCTATTATTTTTATTCAATAAGTCCCTAGCTCTTGCCATTCCTAAAGCAACAGATATTGATGTACTGCTATGTCCAGTATCAAAGCTATCATATTCTGATTCAGAAGTTTTTGGAAATCCAGAAATTCCTCCTAATTTTCTTAAAGTTTTCATCTGCTCTTTTCTACCTGTTAATATTTTATGAACATAAGACTGATGTCCTACGTCCCATACAATTTTGTCTTCTGGAGCATTGAATACACTATGAATAGCGATAGTAAGCTCTACTACACCTAAGTTAGATGCTAAATGTCCACCATTTTTAGAAACTGTTTCTAATAAATATTCTCTAATTTCTTTTGCTAATTCCTGTTTTTCTTCTATATTTAATTTTTTTAAATCTTCTGGATTATTTACTCTGTCTAATATTTTATTCATTTTGCACCTCTAATTTATTACCTAAGCTTTCGTTTTCAACATTAAATAATGGTTCATATTTATTAATATATTCATTAAATTTTACTTTTAATTCTTTGCTTTCTTCCGTGTATAAACTATTAAGATATTCATGTTTTGTTACATATTTTTCATCTGTTTTATAATTTGTTGTTTCAATTGTAATATTTATACAATGACCTATAATTTTTTCATATACTGCTAGTATTTCAATAAATGTTATTCCTGCATCGACTGAACATCTTCTTTCCTTTAATCTCTCTATATGCTGCTTTTTAAACTTTTCTCTATACATTTCTGAAATTTCCCTTAATGCTTGTATATCTAAGATAATATCTGAACTTCCGTGTTTTAACGTTTCTATAGTTTTATTTAATATATCTTCTAATATTACACACAAGAAATTCAACTCTCGCTGTGCTTTTTCAGAAAATTTTATATTTTTATCATATAAATTTTCTATCAACTTTGATAATTTATAGGCATAATCTCCTATTTTTTCAATTTCAGATTCAATCTTCAGTAATGTAGTAACTGATTTATTTTCTTGTTCTGTAAGTTCAAGATTTCCTATTTTAACTAAGTAATTTGCAATAGCTACATCCATCTTATCTATAGCATTTTCTCTCTCTTGAATATGGTCTAATTTATTTGTATCTATTTTATCTATTAATTTCATGGATTTTTCAAAGTTTTTCTTTGCTAATTCTGCCATTTTTGTTTCTACTTTTACTATATTAGATATTGCTAAATTTGGAAGATTTGTTATTCTTTCATCTAATATATTTAGTACTGTTAAGTATTCACTTGAATCTTCATCATCCTCTTCTGTTTTTTTACTATCTCTTACTGCTAATGTAGCTAACTTTTCTAGTAGACCCGTACATGGAAGAAGTATAATCGTAGAGACAACATTAAATACTAAGTGAAAGTTTGCTATTCCACCCATATCTATTGCATTGTTCCAAAAAGTAAAGCCTACTAATGACTGATATGTATATATTGCTATCATAAATATTATTGAACCTATAAGATTAAAAAGTAAATGAACTACAGCAACTCTTTTTGCATTTTTTGAAGCACCTATACTTGATAATATTGATGTAAAACAAGTACCAATGTTTTGCCCTAAAATTATTGGAATAGTTGTTGCATATGTTATTATCCCTGTTTGTGATATAGCTTGTAATATTCCAATTGTAGCTGCCGAACTTTGTACTATTGCAGTTATAATTGCTCCTGCTAATATTCCAAGTATCGGATTTGAAAATTTTGATAATATTTCCGATAGTAATGGGAGCTGGCTAAATGAACTTGCCATATTTACCATTGTCATAAGTCCTGTAAATAATAATCCTATACTTATTAATAGTTGCCCTATATCTTTTATTTTTTTCTTGTTTTTAAGCTCTAATAATATAAAACCTATTATTATAAATATAGATGCTAATACAGTAGGGTTTAATAATGAAAATATACTATTTCCTTCTAGGCTTGCAAGCCTTAATATTTGTGCCGTTACAGTTGTTCCAATGTTTGCTCCCATTATTATTGGAATTGCATTTCTTAGTTTTAATATTTCAGCATTTACAAATCCAACTACCATTACGGTTACTATTGCTGAGCTTTGTACTGCTACTGTAAGTAATATTCCTGTGATTATTCCTTTAAAAACGTTATCTGTTGCTTTCTTTAAAATTAATTTTAATTTTTCTCCAGCAATTTTCTTCAAATTTGTACTTAACATGCTCATTCCATATATTAATAGTACTAATCCACCTAACATCTTTATTACTGTTATTAATATTTCCAAGTAATACTCCCCCTTGTACGTTTATTGCTTTGTTAATATCTACTTTACTAAACATATTTAAAATTTATTTGTTATTAAAACTAATTATTTAATTTTATACCTGAACTAATATATCATATCTTTTATATTTTTACAATAAACAATTAAATTACTATTTTTATGCACTGCAAAAAAATAATTTTGAAGTAATAAAAAATATGGTATAATAATTAGTAGTAAATATATGTAAATTTTATTATGAAAATTTAATAAATATAATAATTACCAGGAGGGTTCTATGAAAACAGTTAAAGTATCAATAATTGATGAAAACACACTATCTTTATTAGAAGATGCAAAAAAAGGTGATACAATATCATTAAAGGATTTACATGAACATGATATAGATAAATCTAACATTAGTGATGTTGTAAAAACTAAAATCAAAACAGATGTAGAACAAGAATTAAAAAAATTAAAGAAACAGTTAGATGTTGAAAAAGAAAAGGATTTAGAAGTCGCAATTTTACAAAAAGAAAAAGAATTAAAAGACCAAATGGAAGCCACCACAAAAGAAGAGCATGAAAAACATGAAAATGAGCTAACTGATTTAAAAGTGCAGTTAGAGAAATTAACAATAGAAAACAATACTTTGAAAGAACAAACTAAAAAAGATGTAGAATTGGCTACTAAAACTATTGAGTCTAAATATCAAAAAGACATTACTGACAAAGAATATGCTATTAAAAAATTAGAAGATGAAAAACAAACCATAGAGGAAAACACAAAAAACAAGATGCTTTTAGAATTTAATGAAAAAGAGAATAGTTACAAAGCAGAATTAAGCACTAAAGATAAAGAAATTGATTTATTGAAAGATATGCGACTAAAACAAAGTACAAAAATGCTTGGAGAAACACTTGAAAAGCATTGTGATTTAGCATTTGAACAAATCCGTTTGGCATTACCTGAAACTATTCAATTTGGAAAAGACACAGATGCAAAAGAAGGCTCTCTTGGCGATCGTATTTATAGAGAGTTTGATAATGAAGGAAACGAAATTCTGTCTATTATGTTTGAAATGAAAAACGAGGCTGATGAAACAAAAACAAAACATAAAAATGAGGATTTTTTGAAAGAATTAGATAAAGATAGAAATCAAAAGAAATGTGAGTATGCAGTACTTGTAAGTTTGCTAGAAAAGGATAATGATATGTATGATGGAATTTATACTGTTCCACCAACAAAATTTAAAGATATGTTTATTGTACGCCCACAAGATTTTACAAAGATTATTATGTGGCTTCGTGGAGTTAATACTAAAATTGCTGCTACTAGAACAGAACTTGCAATTGTTCGCAATTATAATGTTGACGTAGCAAATTTTGAAGAAAAATTTAATGAAGTCCGTGATAAATTTGGAAAACATTATAGTTCCGCTATTGATAAACACAATAGTGCTGTTGATGAAATTGATAGGATTATTAAAGAACTAACAAAGATGCGTGACTTTTTAACTGGAAGTGATAGACAATTGAAACTTGCGTTAAATGATCTTGACGATTTAACAGTAAAGAAACTTGCAAAAAATAGTCCTTCCATATTAGCATTAGCAACTGGAAGCAAGCAGAATACTAAAAAGAAAAAATCTAATAATGGCAAAGGAGAAAAATAATATGAAAGAATGCAATAATAATCCTGTTGGATATTCGTTACTATATTTTACATTATTTTATAAAAAGTTTCGTTAAAAATTTCCAAACTTTTTTATACCATTTTTCTTCTATTATAGTTATTCTTTTTTCATTAACAAATTGTATATTCTTTTCATCTTTCTTGCTTTTATTCTTAAATATGTCATCTAGATTATATTTTTGTCTGAGTTTTTCTTCAAATTGTCTTATTTCTTTTTGTTCTTCTCTAATTAAATTATTTCTTTCTTCATAAGTACATAAGTAATCTCTATAAATAATTCCTAATATTTCTTTTGTTTCTTTTCTTATATTTTGTTCTTTTATTGGTATTTTTGGATTGATATTTGATACATAGTTATTAGATTTGTTATTCTCTATAAAATTTATAAAACTATTACTAATTTTTTTTCTCATTTCAACTGGCATCATACTAATTATAATACTAATATCTGAATATACTTCTGAATTTATATTATTCATTTATTCTCTCACTTTCTTTTGATTGAACTTTTCTAATATCCTTTTTTAACTGTTCATATCTCTTTTTTCTATCACTAGCAGAAATTTCTTTATAAGCATTTTTCATATCTTCCATTGTAACCAATGTATCGTTTCCCTGTAATTCAATATCTATATCATTTATATATTCTTGCATTTTTTTATTATATTCTTCTACTGGTACATCAATTATATATCCACTCGATTGTTCAATAAAATGTTGTCCTAAATATGCTAAATATTCTAAAGCTATCTTTTTGTTCTCTAAAGATACTTCTTGATTATTTTTTATTATACTTATCATATTAGGCATTTCTCTAACTACATCATAATATGGTTGTCTATAAAATATTTCTTTCATTGCTTCTGGTGTTAACTTTCTTGAAAACTCTTGTCTTGCCATTTCTAACTTTTGCTTATTCAAGTATAAATATTGCTGTCTATCTATCATTAAAATAGGAATTTTATGTATTCTTGCTGCTAATAGAGATTTTTCATTTATATGCCCATCAAAACATACAATACAAGATGGCAACATCCTGTCTGTTCCTTTTTGCTCTCTTAATTCTTTTGATTTATCTATATCTGTTTCTTTTCGTTTTTGCACTATCTCATTCCAATAATCTGGTGCTGTCCAATATGCTAGGTCTTCAGAAGATCTCATTCTGCTATGACTACTATTTACTTCTAAATGTCCCTTTCCATGTTCAACCATCATATCTGAAGAATCCATTTTTATAATCCCATTTGTTGGAATTTGAGTAAAACCATAGAAAACTGCATCATCATCTATTTCTTCTAACACTTCTCCATCGTATATCTTTTTTGATTTCTCTCTAATTTTTCTGTTATATTCTTGTTCTTTTTCTTCTGTATCAAGTAATATTAACGGAGTTGCATTGCTTTTTTGTAGAGGTCTAAATAATGCTGCTATTTTTTTATCTGTACTAAGAACACATGAAATAGTATTACTTCCTTCTATTAAGTTCCATTGTTCTGGGCTATTAATGATTTCATTGGCAATACTATTCATATTAAAATCAAAATTAAATATTCTATGTATGCAAATATTAAAACTTTGTCCGTTTAACCTTATTACATCCACTCCCTCATATTCTGAATGTTCTAAAGTACTATCATCCAAATTTAACATTTCATTATTATAGCCTTCTGAATACATTTTTGATATTTTTTTCTTGGTTTCTTCTATATCACATATTGTTAAAGGCATAGAATCAAAAAATTTTTTTAACTCATCAATATTTTGAATATTCTTTATGCCATTATATATTTCATATCTTCTTTTAAATTCTTCACTAATTGGTGAATCAATATATTGTTTATTTGCATATTCTTGGAGTTCGTTAATATTACAATTACAATACTCTTCATCAAATTTCTTTAACTCTTCACTAGAAGTATTGAAAAGCATTTCTGCATATATCTGTTTAATTTCTTCTAAATTTGTGGATTGATTAATCTTTTTAAAAAAGTATTCTTTTACTTTTTTATCATATTCTTGTAAGTCGTCTAAAGTATTGATATCAAATTTATTACCTGTTGAAATTATTGTTTTTATCTTTGATTCATCTATTAAAATTCCTTCAAAATTATTTGTATTAATTAACAATTCTTGTATACTTTCAAATGATGCAATAGCATTTTGAATATTTTCTAGATTATTTCCATACAATCTATTATATTGTTCTATATATTTCATTAGATAATCTAATTTTCCATCTTCTTTTATTTTAATTATCTTATCTACATTACCAGTATTATATTCTAATAAACTATTTATAATGTTAATATCCATATTTATAAAAGCTGGATCCATTAGCAATTCATATCTTAAATTTGGATTATCCATCTTTAGTTCTGGTCTTATTTCTTTTATTCTTTCTATTGATTTATAGAACTGTTCCATTAAAGGATTTTCTTTATCTATTAATTTATAATTTTGAAAATCATATTTTAAAACCGTCTCTAGTACTTCTGCCGTTAAAATATTAGGATTTCTTTTATAATACTTTAAAAATGAATTTGGATTTGCTTTTACATATTGTATAATATATTGTGGATTATTTTTTATTGAACTATCCTCTATATATGGTAAATAGTTTATATTTTGCTTTATTAAATATTCAGCTAATTCATGATCTTCTCTTACTTCTTTTATGGCTGACAAGTAAATATTTTTTTGTTTAGCCTTTTCTAGTCTAGATCCTTTTTTAGCTATTCTTTCCCCTCGTATATAACTTATAGTTAAATTTTTTATATAATCATCGCTTATAGAAATTCCTCTTAATTCTAGTAAAACATCATTATCTTTATCTATTAATTCTTTTGCAAATTTTTTATCTTTTAATAACTCTCCAACATCAAACACATCTCCTATATATTTAGTATCAATTAGTAATACTTTTTTTTGAATTTCTATTGGCAAATCCATCATTATTGAAGATTCTTTTTCTAACATCTTTATTACAAATTCTATATCAGTCAAATATTTTAATGCTTCTTGTGGCAATTCACAATTAGCATATACATATTCCAATATTTCTTCTTTACTCATAATCTTCTCCTAATTATTTTCAATATTAATTATACCAAAAATATATTTTTTTACAATAATATTTTATATTTTTAGCTGGAGATTCAATTACAGAATAGTATTTATTTTTTAACTAACCTTTTAACTATATTTTTACATACTGATTGGTGGTTTCAAGTGGAATCGAACCACTGACACGATGATTTTCAGTTATTAGCCTTTAATATTACTTTGTATCTTTTGGTATTTATTTATCCCTGTTTGTCCCTACCTAAAATACCTATATTTCAACCTTTAACCCTAATTATATTCTTATGTTTTTAATTTTATATTTATTTTACTACTTTGCTTGACATCTGTTTGATATTAAATAATATCTTTATATTTATAGTCATTTATTCTTATATTTCATTCCATATTTTATTTATAGTTTCAAATGGTAAATCACCTTCTATATATCCTTTTTCAATATTAGATTGAAAATTCTTCACCAAATCCATTATCTCACTTTTTTCTAACCCAAAATCATTTTCTAACTCTTGGATTATATCAGTAATATATTCATTCAAACATCCTTCATTATCTATTGTTTGGTTAGTTTTAAAAAGCAAAGTTAAAGTATTACCATTTTTAATAATTTTAAGTGTTCCTATTTGCTTGTGATATGTAGCATATATATTTCCATTTTCATATTTTGTCAATTTCACTTTTGCAAAGTGAGCAATATTTTTATATAATATAACGCAATTAACGAAATCAGGAAAAGTTTTCAATCTAAATATATCCAACTCTTTTAAATCTCTAGTTTTTATGACTTCTTCATCTAATTCTTCATCATTTTGTAATTGTTCTTTAAATTCAATAGAGTTTGCATAATCTGTGCTATCTATTATTTCAATTTCTATATTATCTATATCTGATATTCCATAAGCAAAATAAGTAGGAGCATATACATATCTCATTTTATCTTCTTCATTACCTAATAGATATAATAAAAGGCCTCTCTTCTTTTCAATACCAACATATCCATACATTGGTTCATACAAATCATAAATACTTCTTGTTGGCATTTCTTCATTTAGTGCATCTATATTAAATACCTCATCTATACAATCATCTATATCATCCTTAGATTGTTTTTTATAATACTCTCTAGTATCTTCTACAATTAATTTTTTTATTTTTTCAACACTTTCATCTATATCATTATATTTATCAGGTTCTTTTACAATATTTGTATTTTTTATTAAAACAAAATGACCTACAATTTCTCTGAAATCATAATCTTTAAATTTTTTATACATTTTTAGCTCCATAGATTAAATAAATATTAGTTACATTTACTATTTATAAAAATACTACCACAAAATCTATTTACATCTATTAAAAGATATGAAATATTGTATTATTTTCCATACACTTAAAGTTTTTATTTTTTCTTTTCCATTTATCATTTACAATAGTTCCATATTGACTAGAAATAGCTAAATTTCTTTTTATTATATCAACAAATAAATTCCATTCTTGTTCTGTTGGAATATCATTAGAAAATGTCATCATAAAATCAAAATTTCTGCCATGTCGTAATAATCTTAGTGGTACTTTTTTTATATTACAAATCATTATTCCATATCTTAACCCTATAAATAACTCTTTATGTGATTCTGCTTTTTGACTATAAACAATTGCATCATGAGTTGTTATCTCTTTATACTTGCTTTCAATTATAATTCTAGGTATAAAGCTATCCCCATTTTTTTCTTTGATTAATAAATCTGTTTGATAAGACATTGGTTTTGTCTGTTCATAGCTATTAATACTACCAGTCAAACTTACTTGATATGGAACTTCTTCAAGACAAGTTATTTCATATTTTGTATTATCAATTTCCTTCTTTAACATTTCACATATTGTTTTAGTCCAAGTATTTTCAATTTTTTCTTTCATAATTCTACTCCTAAATTTTTTATATTATAAGTTGCTGAAATATTGATTATAGTATTGATAATCATCTTCTTTAAAGCATACAAGATATATTTTATCAAAATTCTCACTATTATTTATTGCTTCTTCTATTGATATTTTTGCACTAATATCTATAGGTACTTGATATATATTTTTTGCTTTTAAATTGTACCCTTCTGTTATTTTTGCTTCTCCTGTTAAACAACCACCTAATTTTTCACAAGCTTTATCTAATTCTATACCTGCTTTATAATGTATTGCTCCATCAACTCCACCACCACCAATTAGTGAGTTATTTGCTGCATTAACTATTGCATCAACATCAAGTTCAGTAATATCTCCTTGTATTACTTTTATATTATTTTTCAAACTTATCCTCCTCAATCAATAACAAATTACTAACATAGATTGTAATTTATAATTAAGTTTAACAATCCAAATTAATAACTTATTCATCATATATTATTATTCAATTCATTTTTTATACTATCTATTTTAGAATATAAACTATTATAACCGTATTCATCTAAAGAAGAGTCTACTTTATATTTTATATCTTCTAATATAGAATGTAAACTATCACAATTGCTTTCATCAAATTCATTTTCAAGAATTTCTTTTAGATTATAAATAGAATTTTGCATACTTTCTATTGAATCTATAATATTCTCATTATTGTCTTTTAGATTGTTTAAAATTGTCATTGGGCTATCTGAATATTCTTCTATTATATTATTCATATTAGATGCTATATCATTTATTTGAAC
>CANRFS010000023.1 GCA_947629965.1 uncultured Clostridia bacterium | reverse complement strand
AGTGTTAGAGAACGTTTAAGTGGTAATGAAGCAGCAGCTATTGCAATGAAACAAATAAATCCAGATGTTGTAGCAGCATTCCCAATAACACCATCAACAGAAATACCACAATATTTTTCTACATTTGTTAGTAACGGCGATGTAGATACAGAATTTGTAGCAGTAGAAAGTGAGCATAGTGCAATGGCTGCTACAATAGGAGCAGAAGCAGCAGGTTCAAGAGCAATGACTGCAACATCTGCAAATGGAATGTCACTTATGTGGGAGATGATATATATTGCATCAAGCTTAAGACTTCCAATAGTAATGAGTTTAGTAAACAGAGCAGTATCTGGTCCTCTTAATATACACAATGACCATTCAGATGCTATGGGAGTAAGAGATGCAGGATGGATAATGTTATTTTCAGAAAATAACCAAGAGGCTTATGATAACTTAATAATGGCACATAGAATTGCAGAAAATAAAAACGTAAAATTACCACTTATGGTATGTCAAGATGGATTTATAACATCACATTCAATTGAAAATATTGAATTAATAGAAGATGATAAAGTTAAAAAATTCGTAGGGGAATATAAGCCAGACGAATATCTTTTAAATAAAGCAAACCCAATAGCAATTGGACCTTTAGACTTGCAAGCTTACTTGTTTGAACACAAAGCACAGCAAGCAGAGGCTATGAAAAATGCTAAAAAAGTAATTTTAGAGGTAGCAGATGAATTTGAAAAAATGACAGGAAGAAAATATTCTTTCTTTGAAGAATATAAATTAGATGATGCAGAAATAGCAATAGTATGTATGAACTCAACAGCAGGAACAACAAAATTTGTTGTAGATTCTTTAAGAGAAAAAGGAATAAAAGCAGGATTATTAAAACTAAGAGTATTTAGACCATTTCCAGCAGAAGAAATAGCAAAAGCTTTAGAACATGTAAAAGCAGTTGCAGTTTTAGATAAAGCAGATTCTTTAAATGCAGCAGGCGGAGCATTATTTGAAGATGTAACATCTGCAATGTATGTAAATAAAAAACAAGTTCCAATGGTAAATTATATATATGGAATTGGTGGAAGAGATACAAAAGCAGATGATATAGAAAGTGTATATAAAGACTTACAAGAAATTGTAAAATCAGGAAATGTAGATAATCCATATAGATATCTAGGATTAAGGAGGTAAGAGCAATATGGCATATAATTTAAAACAAGTAGTAGCAGAAAAACCATCTAGATTTACAGCTGGTCATAGAATGTGTGCAGGATGTGGCGCACCACCAGTAGCAAGAATGGTACTTAGAGCATTAAAACCAGAAGACCATGCAGTAATTAGCGTAGCAACAGGATGTATGGAAGTTTCAACATTTATATATCCATACACAGCATGGACAGATTCATTTGTACATACAGCATTTGAATGTGCTGCAGCAAATGCTTCAGGAGCAGAAGCAGCATATAAAGCATTAAAAAGAAAAGGAAAAATTCCAGAAGACCAAACTACTAAATTTATAGCATTTGGTGGAGATGGTGGAACATATGATATAGGACTTCAAAGTTTATCAGGAGCAATGGAAAGAGGACATGATATGGTATATGTATGTTATGATAATGGCGCATACATGAATACAGGAATTCAACGTTCATCAGCAACTCCAAGATTTGCAGATACAACAACATCACCAGCAGGAAAAGTTATTCCAGGTAAAATGCAAAACAGAAAAGATTTAGCAAATATTATTGCAAACCATCACATTCCTTATGTTGCTCAAACAATTGCAGTAAATAACTTTAAGGATTTATATGAAAAATCTGAAAAAGCAATATACACTGAAGGACCAGCATTCTTAAATGTACTTGCACCATGCCCAAGAGGATGGGGATATAACACAGAAGATTTAATGCAAATAAATAAATTAGCAGTAGAAACATGTTATTGGCCACTATTTGAAGTAGTAGATGGAAAATATACTGTAAATTATAAACCAAAAAACAAACTACCAATAGAAGAATTCTTAAAACCACAAAAAAGATTTAAACACATGTTTAAACCAGGAAATGAATGGATGATAGAAGAATTCCAAAAAGAAGTAGACAGAAGATGGGAAGAATTATTAAACTTAGAAGAGATTACAAATAAAGTAGAAGAATAAAATCAAAATAGGAAAAAGGGGCATAGCTCCTTTTTCCTATTTTATTGAAAAAATTTTTCTATTATGATATTATTTAATAAAGTAATGAGATAGAGGTACAAATGAAGGAAATTGATATAATAGATAGATTGATAAAAGAGCAAGATTTGGTATGCTATTATGCTATAAAAAGTTATAATAAATCTGTTCCAATAATGGATGTTTATTCAGAGAATCCAGAAATCTTATACTCACAGCTAGGAAGATATCTTTTAGATCATAATGAAGTATTAAAAAATTTTTCTACTAAAAATTTATTCATGTTATTAGGTCATAATATACCAAATGTAGATACAAAGAACCAATTAACAGAAATGATAATGGAAAGACTAAAAACAGAAAATTTTTATTGCGAAGATATTAGTGATAGTTATTTTATGAAAATTGTACATTTTTCTGACATTTCTTTTTCTACTCTTGGAAAAGACAATATCCAAAAAGTGATAGAACAAATAAAAATGCGATTGCAAAAAACTGAGGGAACAATTGTAGAAGAAGTAGTTGAACACTTAAATTACGTTGCAGACGCTGCAAACTTTTTAACATATTTTGAAAAAGGAGTTTTCACACAAGAAAAAATAGAACTACTAAAAAGTATGCTAAAGAAAGATGAAAATGCACTAAGATATGTTAATTTTGGTATTTTTCAAGATGATATATTTAAATTAGGACCTGATTTTATACAATATATTTCTAAATTTCCAGATTTAAGTACACAATTAGTTATTTTGCAAAAGAATAATCCTAAGCTAATGGATGTACTAGTAAATAAATTAGGAACATATGAAAACTTGCCAGATAATTATGAAGAAATTGAAATACTAATTACATATTTTACAAAAAAATGCTTTGAAATAGACTTAAAAGAAATAAATCCTAAAATCATAAAAGATTTAACAGAATGTGCAATTAGAAATTCAGAAATTTTTGGTGAAGTTGCAGCAATAAATTCAGATGAAAAGATGATAAATGTAGATTATTCAGAAGAGTATGCACTTAAATTGAATGAAGAATATGAAAACAGGTATAAAAAAGCAGAAAATTTAGATGCAAAAAAGAATGTATATTTAAATAAAATGTTTTCACTATCAATAAGTGGAGCAAAAAAATTACTGCAACAATATGGAAGTGATTTAGAAAATTTAAGTAATTTAACATCAGAAGAAAAACAAGCATTTGAACAAATAAGACAAATTTTAGAAATGAAAGATGAAACACAAATAGATTTGCTATATTCAAATGGAAATATTGTTTGGAATGTAGAAGACATACTAAAAGTAAGACAAAAAATAGAAAAAGAGTGTGCTTTAACTTATGTAAAAGAAATGAACAAATTAGATGATAAAGTAATGGGCTTAATTAAAGGAGAAGATGAGGAAAAAGTAAGTTATGTTGAATTTAATGGTAAAAAGATACCACTAATAAAATTAAATGGAAAATTTGATATGTTAATTCATAGCACAGATTCAGGTTTTATTAAAGATGTGGAGCTAGATGAAAATATAGATTTTGTTAAGTTATGGAAAAATGGCTTAAATAAACAAAACCACATAATTTCAACAGCATTTATAAACCAAGATTTTTTAGGAAGTGCCCCAGTAAATAAAAATGGAGTAAGATATGGATTTACTTCAATTGATGAAGGAAAAATAAGGCTAATGGGAGTGACTGACTTAAATACATATTCAACTGAGTTTTCTTATAATTCTGCTGAGAAACAATATATGTCGGCTAAAACAATGCCATATAACTCAAGAAGGGTTTATAGTGAATTTGGAATAGAAAGAGAAGGAACAATACCTAACTATTTAGTAATATATGATGATGATATAGAAGAGGTTGTAAACAATTCTTATAAAGCAGCTTCTCAGTTTAATATACCAATTATTTATATTGATAAAAAAGAAATTGAAAAAGAGCAATTACAAAATCTAGAGAATTTAAGATTAGAATTTGATAAAAGCAAAAATCCAGAATTATTAGGAAAATTATTAAATACATATGAAACTAATGTAGCAGGTTGGCTATTAAACAGAAGTACAGACGAAGAAGATAAAAGCCATACAAGTGATATAGATAATTCTCGTTTTCAAGATGATTTTAAAAGTATGTGGACAAAAATTCAAGATACATTTAATGACTATATTAGTTTTACTCAAAATGAACCAACAAGGGAAAATGCAACACAAGATTTAGTTAGAGTAATGGAAATCATATTAAAGGAAATAGATTTATATAAAGATTGTGAGGAAACAAAGCCTATTAGTAAAACACATATCAGTTTTGATGCGAGAGCTATTATTAAAAGCATTAATCAAGCTTTTGATACAATAGGTGTTTCACAATATAAAGTAGACTTGCAAGAAATACCTACATTAGAGCAATACCAAATTAATATGAAGCAAATTATGCAAAATGCATTAGGTGGAGAAAATCCTATTACACCAGAAGATGTAAAACAAGCAGAAATAGCTCAAATTGAACTGCATAATGATTCAAATATTAGGAGAAATTAGAGATGAATAATTTATATGCAAAATCATATACAGAAGTGTTAGAAATATTAAAATATTTGCCTGTTGAAGAATATAAAAAAATACCAAAAGAAGAAATAGAATTTTATCAAAATAATTGTGATAAACAATATAAATTTACAATAAATCCAAGACTTGATTTAAAAGAGCAAAACATATCAAGAAAAGCAAATGCAGTATTGGTTTATCTATTTAAAAATTATTTTGCAACAGAAGTTCAAAAAGAAAAACTAAATAATATTTTAAAGAATAATTTATATAAAGAAGAACAATTAAAAAGAGAAAAATATAGCACACAAAATATTTTTCCTAAAAAAAACATAGAAAAAATTGGAATACAAGAGAGTACATCAATAGTTCCATATAAGGAAAATATTTTTATAAAAATTATTAATAAAATAAAAAGTATATTTAGATAATTCAATATATTTTATATCATCATAAGAAATTATTGATATCTTATTTTTCTTGTGATATTATATATTCAGTAAAAATTTGAAAGAGGGGAATATGTATGTGTACTGCAATAACATATAATACAGAAAATCATTATTTTGGACGTAATTTAGATTTAGAATATTCATATAAGGAAACTGTTACAATAACACCTAGAAATTATAATTTGAAATTTAGAAAAGTAAAAGATATAAATACGCATTATGCAATAATTGGAATGGCTTATGTGGCAGGGGACTATCCTCTTTATTATGATGCAATTAACGAAAAGGGACTTGGAATGGCGGGACTAAATTTTCCAGGTAATGCAGATTACAAAGAAGAAAAAGAAAATAAAGATAACATTGCACCTTTCGAATTTATACCTTATGTATTATCACAATGTTCTAATATTAAAGAAGTAAAAAAATTGTTAGACAATATAAACATAGCACTAATTAATTTTAGCGATGAACTACCAGCATCTCCATTACATTGGATAATTGCTGATAAAGAATCATCAATAACAGTTGAAAGTGTTAAAGATGGTCTTAGAGTATATGATAATCCAGTAGGAGTGCTTACAAACAACCCAACATTTGATATACATATGTTTAATTTAAATAATTATATGGGTTTATCAATTGAGCAACCAGTAAATAACTTTTCAAACAAATTAAATTTAGAAACTTATAGTAGAGGAATGGGAGCACTTGGACTTCCGGGTGATTTATCATCAGCTTCAAGATTTGTAAAAGCAACATTTACAAAAATGAATTCTTTATCTGGAAATTCAGAATCAGAAAGCGTTAGTCAATTCTTTCATATACTAGAGTCAGTTTATCAGCAAAGAGGATGCGTGCATATGGGCGAAGATAAATATGAAATAACAATTTACAGTTCATGTTGCAATATGGATAAAGGTATATATTATTATAAGACTTATGAAAACAGTCAAATTACTGGAATTGATATGTATAAAGAAAATTTAGAAGGTAGTAATTTAGTAAGTTATGATTTAATAAAAGGTCAGCAAATATTGATGCAAAATTAATTTAATAAAAAATGAAGGAGAAAAATTATGAAAGATTTTTTGAAAAAAAATGGATGGACAAACATATTGTTAGCTGTAGTATTTGCTATTATTGGTATTTTTATGATAATGAACCCAGATTCAGCAAATAGAGTAATATCATATATATTAGGAGGATGCCTTATTGCTATTGGAGCTATTAAAATTATAAATTACTTTGTTGTAAAAGGAAATACTGATTTTTATAATAATGATTTACTTTATGGAATTATTGCTATTATTGTAGGATTAATCACAATATTTTACAGTAGCTTAATAGAATCTGTATTTAGAATTGTAATAGGAATTTGGATAATATATAGTGGACTTTTAAGATTATCTCTATCATTAAAATTACATAGTGCTAAAATAAATATATGGAGTACATCTCTAGTTTTATCAGTTATGATGATAATTGGAGGTATATACATGATATGTAGCAACGGAGCATTAATTTCTATAATAGGAATAATAATGCTAATGTATTCAATAATTGACTTAATAGAAAGTATAATTTTTGTAAAATATGTAGATAAAGTTTTACAATGAAATTTATAAAAGGAGAAAGCAGGGAAAAGAAATCTATTCCCTGCTTTTTTGGCATTTGATAATACTAATAACTATTTATACAACAAACAAATCAATTCATATGTATAAAAATTATCGAAATTACCAATCAGTGTAGATGTCTACGATTCCAGGAGGGCATCCTGTATCATAAACTTTTCCAGTACCCAAAGAAGTTTCAATGATTGTTCCCTTTGGATAATCGACAGAAGCTACACAAATGTATCCATCACCATCACAGACAAGTCCTGCCTCATTAACATGACGACCAGGAATATTTAGTCCACCACCGGGAAGTACCCGCTGTGAGTACCAAGTTTCTATGTGACCGTTATAGTAATTTACTCCACCAAAACGAGTAAGAACTGAACTAGATGATGATACATAAAAATTAAATCTTTCTTCAATTTCCTCTTCAGCATCTGCCTCAGCTTTAGCAATTTCCTCAGCTTGAGCTTTAGCAATTTCTTCAGCTTCAGCTTGAGCTTTAGACACGGCTTCTGATGAGGCTTGTACTGCAATTTCCACTTCGGTTACTGCTAGTGTTGTAGCATCAGCTGCCTCTTGGACTTTATTTGCACAGTTTTCTGTAGATTGTGTTACAATTTTGATTTCATGTGCAACTTTAATTATAACTTCAACTTGAGTTTCAGTTTTTGCTTTTGCTTTTGTTACCGTTTGACTATGAGTTTGCGCTTGAATAGCAGCTTCTGTTGCAATTTGAGCTTGAGTTTGAGCTTCAAAAGAAGTTTCTGCTTTAAAAGCTGCTTCTTTTGCAGCTTTAGCTTTAACCTCTGCCTTAGTTGCATCATCTGCTGCAGTATTTGCTTGAATTGAAGCTTCAGTTGCTATTGTAGCTTCTTTTTGAGCTTTAGTTGCGGTATCAATTGCGTTTTTAGCTTGAGTTTCAGCTTGCATAGCATTTTCGGTTGCAACCTTAGCATGAGTTTCAGCCTGACTAGCAGATTCGCTTGCAACTTGAGCTTGAGCAACAGCTGTAGCTTTGGATTCTACATCAGCAGTAGCTTCAGCTTCGGCTTGAGCTTGAACTGCTGTTTCAGTTGAAGTTTTCGCTTGAGCTTGTGCCTTAGTTGCTAGTTCAGTAGCAGCTTTTGCTTTTTCTTGAGCTTCAACCGCAGCTTTAGTTGCAGAATTTGCTTTAATTTGAGCTTTGGCAGCAGTTTCAGTTGAATCTTGAGCCTTATCCCGTGCGCTAGTTGCGGCTGCCATTGCAACTTCTGCTTGAGAAGCTGCTCTAGTTGCGGCTTGTGCTTTGACCTGTTCTTCTTGAACAATTGCTAAACTTGAGAATATTACTATAGATATGCAAAAATATATTACTGCTATAATAATTTTTCCCAACCTCCGTGAAATTAAGCATTTTTTTTGATGTGCCATTTTTTTTCTCCTTTTTTTATTAAACATAATAAATGTTCATTATTATATTATACTACATTTTATATAATTTGCAAACTCTGGGTTCATTTTAAAAAATATACAATTAAACTTATTGAAAATAGCTTGTTTTTATGGTATAGTATATTAGTAAAACATTGTTAAACGGAGTGATTTTGTGAAAGAAAAATATGATGTAATAATTGTAGGAATGGGACCAAGTTCTATTTTTTGTGCCTATGAATTAATTAAACTAAAAAAATATAAAAAAGTTTTATTAATTGATCAAGGTAAAAGAGTAGAAGATAGGTATTGCCCAATAGAAAAAACAAAAAAATGTATACATTGCAAGCCAATGTGCAATATAACAAATGGATTTTCAGGGGCTGGTGCATTTTCTGACGGAAAATTATCTTTATATAATAGCGAAGATGATGATATACATGTAGGAGGAATTCTTCACAAATATATAGGAGTTCCAAAAACAAAAGAATTAATAGATTATTCAGATAAAATATATTTAGATTTTGGTGCAGACAAAAAATTAGAAGGAATTGAATATAAAGAAGAAATAGCTAAAATTTCTAAAAGAGCAGAAAAAGATGGAATTAGATTAATAAATATTCCAATAAGACATTTAGGAACAGAAAAGAGCCATGAGGTGTATGGAAGATTAGAAAAATACATTGCAGATAATGGAATAGAAATGATGTTTAACACAACTGTAGCTGATTTAGTAGTAGAAGATGGAAGTATTAAAGGTGTTAAAATAAAAGAGGCAAAATATATAGATGATAAAGATCAGCCATTAGAAACAATATTTGCAGATAAAGTAGTTTTAGCAGTAGGAAGAAAAGGAGCAAATTGGCTTGTAGATATGTGCAGTAAACATCATATTGAAACAGATACAGGGATTGTAGATATTGGTGTAAGATATGAACTTCCAGATGAAATAATGAAAGATGTTAATAAATACATGTATGAAGCAAAATTTGTAGGAAGAGTAGGACCATTTAGAGATAAAGTAAGAACATTTTGCCAAAATCCAAGTGGATTTGTATCAGCAGAAGTTTATGATAATAATTTAACATTGGTTAATGGGCATTCATACAAAGAAAGAAAAAGTACAAATACTAACTTAGCAATACTTGTATCACATCATTTTACACATCCATTTGATAAACCAATTAGATATGGACGTAATGTTGCGCAAAACCTAAATGATTTAGGTGCAGGAAATATAGTAGTACAAAGATTAGGAGATATACATAGAGGAAAAAGAACATGGGATTACGAGCTAGAAAATAATTCAGTAGTACCAACTTTAAAATCAGCAGTAGCAGGGGATATTACTTTTGCATTAGGATATAGAACAATGGTAAGTATATTAGAATTTATAAGGGCAATAGATAAAGTTGTAGAAGGATTTGGAAATCCAGACAACCTTTTATATGCACCAGAAATAAAATTTTATAGCAACAAAGTAATAATAAATGAGCAATTTGAAACAAACATAAAAGGCTTATACTCAATAGGAGATGGAGGAGGAATGACAAGAGGCTTAATGATGGCATCATGTTCTGGAATCCAAATGGCAAGAAATTTGTAATAATTAAAAAAGGCACTAGTTCGTTCCTAGTGCCTTTTGCCATATTATTTTAATCTTCTCTTAGATTATTTAATCCGTATTCAATAATTTGATTTATTACGCTATTAAAACTAATGTTATTTTTTTCTGCAAGTTGATTAATTCTATCAAAAGTTTTTCCACCTATACGAATAGTTCTAGTTATAGTATCATTGCTTTTCAAATTGTTTTTTATAACTAATTTTTCCATAACATCACCTAATAAATAGTGTACACAAAAACAAAACAAAAATAAGTGTACAAAAATGTATACAAAAACAAATTTTTATGATATTATTTCTTACAGAAATTAAATTTATATGAAATAAAAATTAAAGGAATAAAAATATATGGAATTATTAAGCAAAAAAGAAGAATTAGATGAATATGATGAATTTTTAAAAAAACATTATAGATGTCATTATGCACAATCAAAGAAGTGGGCAAATGTAAAAAGAGATTGGAAAAATGAGATAATAGTTGTAAGAGATGAAAATGGAAAGATAAAAGGAACACTAAGTATATTAATCAGAAAGATACCATACTTTAAAAGCACTTTAATGTATGCACCTAGAGGTCCTATATGTGATGAAAATGATGAAGAAACTTTTTCAGAATTAATAAATAGAGCAGATGAGCTAGCAAAAAAGTATAAAGCATTTATGTTAAAAATGGATCCAGATATATTACAAACAAATGAAAATTTTAAAAATATGGCAAGAAAAAGTGGATTTAAAATAGCTGGTAAAATTAAAGATGCTACAAAACTGTTGCAACCAAGATATGTTTTTAGATTAGACTTAAAAGGAAAAACAGAGGAAGAAGTTTTTAATTCTTTTCGTCCTAAAACAAGATATAATATAAGATTGGCAAGCAAAAGAGGAGTAACCTTAAGGGAAGGTACAAGAGAAGATTTGGATACATTTAAAAATATTATGGATATTACAGGTGAGAGGGACGATTTTTATATAAGAAGTAAAGAATATTTTGAACTAATTTATGATAGTATGATGCCTAATAATATTAAGCTTATGTTTGCAGAATATGAAGGGAAAGCAATAGCTTGTGTAATGAATATAATGTATGGCAATAAACAATGGTATTTGTATGGTGGAAGTTTAAATGAACATAGAAATTTAATGCCAAATTATTTGTTACAATGGGAAATGATAAAAAGGGCTATACAAGATAAATGTGATGTATATGACTTTAGAGGAATTTGCGCAGTAGATGAAAACACCAGAAATGAAGGCTTATATAGATTTAAGAAAGGATTTAATGCAGAATTAGTAGAATTTATGGAAATATATAAAGTATATAATAAATTAATATATTTTATATTTGAACATTTTGCATATGCTTATAGAGATTTAAAACTGAGAATAAAAAAATGGGGACACATCTTAAAAACTAAAAAAAACTATTGACAAATATTGTAAAAATTAATATAATATATTTAGCAATTGCAAAATCTTAGTTAATTTTTCATTTGTAAAAGTTAAAAAAAGGCACTAGATCGAACCTAGTGCCTTTTGCCTTATGTATTAAATTCTCTTAATATTAAAAGAATTAATAATAAAGCCAAAATCTTAGTGAGATTCTTCATTTGTAAAAATAACCTCCTTTCTGCCATTTAGCGAAAGGCAAAAATATTATAGCATTATTCAAATAAAATGTAAATATTTTCCAAAATAAAATTTGTATATTGTGAAAAAAATATTTTTATGATATGTTAATGTAAAAGGAGCATTTATGGAAATTAAAGAAATCGCAAATTTAATTGAAAAATCAGGAGGAAGGCTTTATTTAGTAGGAGGAGCTGTAAGGGACAGTTTGCTAAACAGGCCAGTTTATGATAAAGATTATTGCGTAGTTGGGTTAGAAAAAAATAAATTTGTAGAGCTTTTTCCAAATGCAATATCAAGAGGAAAATCCTTTGAAGTGTTTGATTTAGAAGGATGTGAATTTGCACTTGCCAGAACTGAAAAAAAGACAGGAAAAGGCCATAAAAATTTTGAAATAACCACAAATAAAAATATTACAATAGAAGAAGACTTAAAACGAAGGGATATAACTATTAATGCTATTGCAAAAGATGTTTTGACAAATGAAATTATTGACCCATTTAATGGAGTAGAGGATATAAAGAATAAAATAATAAAAGCAGTAGGAGAAAGTTTTTTAGAAGATCCATTAAGAGTATATAGAGTAGCAAGATTTGCAAGCCAGTTAGATTTTGAAGTAGAAGAAAACACAATAAATCTCATGAATAAATTAAAAAATGAGTTAAACACGTTATCAAAAGAGAGAGTATTTGTAGAATTTAAAAAGGCGCTTTCAACAAATAAACCATCAAGATTTTTTAATGTACTAAAAGAAGCGGAGGTTTTAGATGTACATTTCAAAGAAATATATGATTTAATAGGGAGCATTCAGCCTTTAGAGCATCATCCAGAAGGAGACAGCTATAATCATACAATGATAACAGTAGATAATAGTGTAAAATTTACAAACAATTTATTAATACGTTATAGTGCATTAGTACATGATTTGGGAAAAGGATTAACGCCAAAAGAAATGTATCCTCATCATCATGGACATGCAGAAAAAGGAGTGGAACCTGTAAGAAATTTATCAAATAGAATAGGAGTACCTACTAGCTGGAAAAAAGCAGGAATTACATCTAGTAAAGAGCACATGAGACGGCGGAATATTTAGTCAAATGACAGACAGCAAAAAAGTAGAATTCATAGAAAGAGTTAGTAAATCTGCTTTGGGATTAGAAGGACTTCAAATAGTTGTATACTGCGATAGAAACAGATTTGGAGATTTAAGCAAAGAAGAAAAAGAGCAATGCACTTTTTTAGAAATAGGAAACAAAATGCTAAATGAAGTAAGTGGAGAGTATATAAAACAAAAATATAATATTGAAAACGGAATAGAATTTGGAAATAAGTTACATGAAGAAAGAGTCAAATGGATGAAAGAAGACTTTTAAAAGTGATTTTTTTCTTTTTTTCTTTTTTTGGACGGACTAGATTTGGTCTTTTTTTAAAAAAGACCAAATCTAGTCCGTCCAAAAAAAGAAAAAAAAGTTGCCAAAAGACTTTTTTATTTTAATGTAACAACAGTAACACCCATTTCACCTTCTCCATAAGTTCCCATTCTAAATGATTTTACATGTGGATGAGTTTTTAAAAATGTGTGAATTCCGGTGGCGAAGTTTTCCAGTACCTTTTCCATGAACTATTCGCACAGTTTCAAGCTTTGATAAATTCGCATCATCTAGGTATTTATCAATAATTTGATTTGCTTCTTCTACATTTAAACCAATTACATTTATTTCAGGCGATATTGTTTTAGATTTAATTATTGCCACATTTTTAGGAATATTATTAACTTTATTACTTTTACTACTTGACTTCATTAATTTATCTATATTAATATTTGTTTTAAGACTGCCTATTTGAACTTCCACATCGCTAGAATCGTTAGGAAGTGAGGTTACTATTCCATCTTTATTAAGAGGTATAACAAATACATTCATACCTATTTTTATATCTTCTAAATTTAAATTTCCTTTTTCATTACTAGAATTTCCATAAGCAACATTTTTTATTTTAACATTTATTTCATTTTTTAAATCATACAACTCTTGAATAGAACTTTTCTTTTTCGATAAATTATTCATTTCTTTAATAATTCTATCAGCATTTTCCTGTGCGTCAAGAAGTATATCTCTAGCCTCAGCTTTAGCATCAATAAGAGTTTTATTTGCTTTTTCTTCTAAATCAGA
>CANRFS010000022.1 GCA_947629965.1 uncultured Clostridia bacterium | reverse complement strand
TTTGCTTCTTGTGTTTTTCCTATTAATCCTCCATTTAATGCTACACTTACTGTTACTGCTACTAGTATTAGCATTACGATTATTGTGATTATTAATGCGATTAGGGTTATGCCTCTGTGGTCTTTTAGATTTGATTTTTGTTCTTTTTCTTTTTCGTTCATATGTTATTTTCTCTCCTTCATTTGTTTTTATTTTATTATAATTTTAGCGCATTTGTTTTGACAAGGTTTTTTGTCTTTTTATATATGTATTAATTTACATATTTCCTTATGTAAAAAAATGAATAGAGACAAAGTCCTTTATTTTCAAAAAACAAAAGGATTTTGTCTCTATTCGTTCTAACATATAAATTACAATTTATTAACTATTTCTTTAAATTTATTTCCTCTTTCTTCAAAATTTTTAAACATATCAAAACTTGCACTAGCAGGAGAAAATAATACTATATCACCTTTCTTACTTACTTCCTTTGCCTTATTAATTGCTTCTTCTAATGTTGTAGTTTTAAAAATATCGAGTTTTTTATTTTCTATGCTTAACAATTTAGTAACTTCTTGATATATTTTATCTGAAGTTTGACCTAGCAATATTAACTTTTTTACTTTATTTATAATAGGCTGTGCTAATGGTCTATAATCAAGATGTTTGTCATATCCCCCAGCAATTAATACTATATCTTCATCAAAAGAATTTAAACCTGCAATTGTTCTTGTTGGACTTGACGCAATTGAATCATTATACCATTTTGCACCATTTATTTCTCTTACAAATTCTAATCTATGATTAACACCTGAAAAGTTTGATATTGCTCTTATTTGCGAATCTATTGAAGCTATATTTTTTGTTGCTGCAATTGCTGCACAAATATTTTCGCAGTTATGAACTCCACGCAATTTGATATCTTTTGTACTCAATATATGTCTCCTAAGTCCATTATCACATTCTTTAATTATATTATTATCTAAAATTAATCCATTTTCTATTTTTTCTTTACTGCTAAAATATACAACTTTAGATGGAGCTATTTTTCCAAATTCATTAGTTATTTTATTATCATAATTTAATACCAATAGATCCTCTTCATTCTGATATTTAAAAATGTTTGCCTTTGCCTGTATATATTCTTCATATGATTTATGTATGTCTAAATGATTTGGAGTAACATTTGTTATTACTGCAATTTTAGGACTTATATTCATTGTCATAAGTTGAAAACTACTTAATTCTAATACTACATAATCCTCTGGCTTCATTTCACCTATTTTTGTAAAAAGAGGTATTCCTATATTTCCACCTAAATAACAATTTAAGTTCTCTTCTTTTAAAATTTCGTATATTAATGATGTTGTTGTAGTTTTTCCATCACTACCAGTAATTCCTATTGTTGTTCCTGGACACAATTCTAAAACTAATTCTATCTCAGATGTGAGTATTGCACCACGTTCTACTTCTTTTTGTATTTCTGGTAAATCCGGCCTACATGAAGGCGCTCTAAATATAATATCAAAACCTGTTAATTTTGAAAGATAATTTTCTCCAAAAGAATATTCTATTTTATAATCATATATTTTGTCTAATATGCTATTATCTAAATTATCTATCGGTTTATTATTAAACAGCATAATTTTTGATCCTAAATTATGTAAATAATCTATTAATGGAATATTACTTACACCTAATCCAATTATTGCTACTTTTTTGTTTTTTATATAATTATTAAATTCTTCTAACTTTTCATTTACAAATTTCATATAATCTCTCCTTTAGATATTTGATAACATACTGTTTTTTTTCTAATCTTGTTTTTCCAATAGCTTCTATTTTATAATCAAAATATTTATCTTCATTATTATCATATATTGAAATAAAAACTGAATTTATATCTTTTCCTCTATTATTAGTATCAACTACTCCAAGCATTCCTGTTATTCCAACAGAAATATCCGATTTTGCTATATTGCATGATACTTTTGCCATTTCTCTTGATACATTATTACTGTAAACAGTATATTCTTCTATCGTTTGTTTTGATACTCCAAAATATTCTTTAAATTCATTGCAATATGTAACTAACCCCAATTTAAATATTTCACTAGAACCCTCTGTATTTGTAATCTCACTTGCAAATAATCCACCAGTACATGATTCCATTGAAGAAATTGTTCTATTTTCTTTTTTTAATAAATTTACCAATTCTTCCATAAATTTCTCCTTAAATTTATTTTATACTTTTAAAATTATATAATAAAAAATTGTTTTTAACAAATTTTTAACAGAATATTTTTATGTTTTTTTGTTAATAATATAATTGTAAAATAAATTTGGAGGTGCTTTGAATATGTCAAATAATAAAAATAAACAAAATCAACAAAACAAAAACAACAATAACAATAATAACAAAAATGAGAGAATTGATAATAACAATAATAATCAAGAAAACAAAAACTGTAGATAAACTATTAAAAAAGAAGGAAACATTCCTTCTTTTTTCTATCTATCAAATCCATGAGATTTATCATCACAATACACTGGTTTTTCTCCTTCCCATGCTTTTGTAATATGAAAGTTATTTTTTGATTCAGAATATGCAATTTTACTACCTATGAGTCTTTGCAAATCATTCAAATTCAAATTCTCCCTGTTATAAATTCCCGTAACAGTTTTATTTTCTTCAGTTAAAAAAGTTATTTTTATACCATTTGCTACCTCTTTAGCAGATATTAATTTTGCTTGTGGCATAATTCTACCTCCTTTACGAATTATTATACATTATATACTAAACGTTTGTATTATTCAATATCCTCCAAATATTTTCTTAAGAATTTACCTGTATATGATTTATCATTTTTTACTATTTGTTCTGGAGTTCCAACAGCCACAATTTCTCCTCCATTATCGCCACCTTCAGGTCCTAAATCAATTATATAATCGGCCGTTTTAATTAAGTCTAAATTATGTTCTATTACAATAATTGTATTTCCTGTGTCTACTAGTCTTTGTAAAATATCTACTAATCTATGAACATCAGCAATATGAAGACCTGTTGTAGGTTCATCTAATATATATAGTGTTTTTCCTGTAGGCCTTTTTGAGAGTTCAGTCGCAAGCTTTATTCTTTGTGCCTCTCCTCCTGATAATGTTGTAGATGGCTGTCCAAGTTTAATGTAGCCAAGTCCTACATCATATAATGTTTGTATTTTTTGCTTAATTCTAGGAACATTAGCAAAAAATTCCAAAGCCTCTTCTACAGTCATATCTAGTACATCTGATATACTTTTTCCTTTATATTTTACTTCTAATGTTTCTTTATTATATCTTTTACCCTTACAAACTTCGCATGGTACATATACATCTGGTAAAAAATTCATTTCTATCTTTAAAACTCCATCGCCTTGGCAAGCCTCGCATCTTCCGCCAGACACATTAAAACTAAATCTTCCTTTTTGATAGCCTCTAAGCTTTGCTTCGTTAGTTGTAGCAAATATATCCCTAATATAGTCAAATACTCCTGTGTATGTAGCTGGATTTGAACGAGGAGTTCTTCCTATTGGTGACTGGTCAATATTTATTATTTTATCAATATTTTCTATGCCTTTTATTTCTTTGCACTTGCCACCTTTTTCTGATGATTTATATAATTCTTTAGCTAAATTTTTATATAATACTTCGTTTATCAAAGTACTTTTACCTGAGCCAGATACACCAGTTATACATGTAAATACTCCTAAAGGTACTTTTACATCTAAATTTTTTAAATTATTTTCACAGGCGCCTTTAATTTGAATAGATACAGGCTTTGCTTTTCTTCTCTTTTTTGGTACTGCAATCCTTTTTCTTCCACTTAAATATTGTCCTGTAATTGATTCGGCAACATTTTTTATTTCTTCTGCTGTACCGCTGTGCAATAACATTTCCTCCATGAACACCAGGTCCTGGACCTATATCTATTACTTGATCTGCTGCATACATTGTATCTTCATCATGTTCTACTACTATTAATGTATTTCCTAAATCTCTTAAATTTTTAAGAGTATCAAGAAGCTTATCATTATCTCTTTGGTGAAGTCCAATACTTGGTTCATCTAATATATATAATACTCCCGTTAAGCCTGAACCTATTTGCGTTGCAAGTCTTATTCTTTGAGCTTCTCCTCCTGATAAAGTTCCAGCTGGCCTTGAAAGTGTTAAATATTCAAGACCTACATCTATTAAAAATTGTAATCTTATATTTAATTCCTTAATAATTTGCTCTGATATTAATTTTTGAGTTTTATTTAATGTTAAATTTGATATATAATCTTTTATTTTATCAATTGACATATTAGTTAATTCATAAATATTTTTACTTCCTACTTTTACAGATAAACTCTCTTTTTTTAATCTTGCACCATTACATTCATCACAATGACTGTTTGTCATATATAATTCATAAAATGTTCTCATACCTTGAGACTGAGTTTCTCTATATCTTCTTTCGAGTGTTGGTATAACTCCTTCAAATGGAGCTGTAAATTTTCTTACTCCAGCAGCTGATGTATATTCAAAATCTATTTTTTCATCTCCGGTTCCATATAAAATTTTATTCAAGAAATCTTTTGGAAGTTTCTTTATTGGAACTTTTATATCTACACCATAATGTCTTCCTATACTTTCAAAATACATTTTAGCCATGGTGTCTCCTCTTTTCATGGTACTTGCTCCAAAAGCTTTTACACCATCATAAAGAGTTTTATTTTTGTCAGGTATAATTAAATCTTCATCCATTTTCATTAAATATCCAATGCCTGTGCACTTTGGACATGCTCCAAAAGGATTATTAAATGAAAACATTCTAGGAGTTAATTCTTCAAAACTTATACCACAGTCAGGACATGCGTAATTTTGGCTGAATATCATCTCTTTATCACCAACAATATCAATAAGAACAATGTTGTTGGCATATTTAAGCGCAACCTCCACACTCTCTGTTAATCTACTTCTTATATCTTCCTTTATAACTAATCTATCTACGATTATTTCTACATTATGTTTTTTCTTTCTATCAATTTCTAAATCATCTGTAAGTTCAACAACTTGTCCATCGATTCTTGCTCTAACAAAGCCTTCTTTTGAAAAATCTTCTAGTAATTTAACAAATTCTCCCTTTCTACCCCTTATTACAGGAGCTAGAACTTGTATCTTTGTACCTGAATCTAATGCCATAAGAGTATCTACTATTTGGTCTATTGTTTGCTTTTCTATTTTTTTACCACAATTAGGACAATATGGAACACCTATTCTTGCATATAAAAGACGTATATAGTCATATATTTCTGTTACAGTTCCTACTGTTGAACGAGGATTTCTTGATGTTGTTTTTTGATCTATTGAAATAGCTGGTGACAGTCCTTCTATTGATTCTACATTAGGTTTTTCCATTAAACCTAAAAATTGTCTAGCATAACTAGATAGACTTTCTACATATCTTCTTTGACCTTCTGCATATAAAGTATCAAATGCAAGTGAAGATTTTCCGTGAGCCCGAAAGTCCTGTTATAACAACTAACTTATCTCTAGGTATAGTTAAATTTATATTTTTAAGATTATGTTCTTTTGCACCTTTTATTACTATATTATCGTTCATTTTTGCCCCCATAAAATTAAAATTCAAATTTAATTATATCATAAATAATATGAAAAGAAAAGCTAAACCCAAATAATGGTTTAGCCTCCTTTTCTGTTTAAATAAATTCTTCTAATTCTTTAATTTTATCTCTTAACTCTGCTGCTCTTTCAAATTCCATGTTAGCTGCATGCTTTAACATTTCGTCTGTTAATTTATTTATTATATCTTCTATTGATTCATCTTTTCCTATTTCGTATTTTGATGACACATCTTCTACAATTGTAGCTTTTATTGCATCTCTTACAGATTTTTTAATAGTTTGTGGAACAATATTGTGCTCTTTATTATATGTTTCTTGGATTTTTCTCCTTCTATTTGTTTCAGATATTGCTTTTTCCATACTTTCAGTAAGCTCATCGGCATACATTATAACTTTACCATCTGAATTTCTTGCTGCTCTACCTACTGTTTGTATTAAAGAACGTTCACTACGTAGGAATCCCTCTTTATCCGCATCTAAAATTGCAACAAGAGATACCTCTGGAATATCTAGTCCTTCACGTAAAAGGTTTATACCTACTAATACATCAAATTCCCCAAGTCTTAAATTTCTAATTAATTCCATTCTTTCTAATGCTTTTATATCTGAGTGCATATAATTTACTTTTATATCAAGATTTTTTAGATATGCAGTCAAATCTTCTGCCTGTTTTTTTGTAAGAGTTGTAACAAGTACTCTTTCTTTCTTTTCTACTCTTATGCGTATTTCATTTATCAAATCATCTATTTGATTTTCCACTGGTTTTACTTCAATTTTTGGATCTAATAATCCAGTAGGTCTTATAATTTGTTCTACAATATTTTCTTTTGATTTTTCTTTTTCATATTCTGCAGGTGTTGCACTAACAAAAATACATTGATTTATTTTACTTTCAAATTCATCAAATTTAAGTGGTCTATTATCAAATGCTGATGGTAATCTAAAACCATAATTAACTAGCGATTCTTTTCGTGCTCTATCTCCATTGTGCATTGCTCTTACTTGCGGTATTGTCGCATGTGATTCATCAATAAAAAGTAAGAAATCATCTGGGAAATAGTCAAATAAAGTATATGGTGGAGATCCGGGCTTTCTTCCACTAATATGTCTTGAATAATTTTCTATTCCTTGGCAAAATCCAGTTTCTATAAGCATTTCTATATCAAAATTTGTTCTTTCTTCTATTCTTTGAGCCTCAATTAATTTATTTTGACTTTTAAAATATTCTATTCTTTCTTTTAATTCTTCTTCAATTGTTTCTATTGCATGTTTTAGTTTTTCCTCTGATGCAACATAGTGTGAATTTGGTCCAATTAAAACATGGTTTCTTGTTCCAATTGTCTTTCCTGTTAATGGATTAATTTCCGCAATCTTTTCTATTTCGTCTCCCCAAAATTCTACTCTTAATGCACTCTCTTCTTGGTTAGATGGATATATCTCTAGTATATCTCCTTTTGCTCTAAAAGTTCCTCTTTTAAAATCCATTTCATTTCTTGTATATTGCATTTCTATTAATTTTCTCATAATATCATTTCTAGATTTTTTCATACCTGGTCTTAGTGACATCATAAGAAGTTCATAATCCTCTGGATCTCCGAAGTCCATATATACAAGAAACTGATGCAACAATAATTACATCTTTCCTTTCAAACAAAGAAAGTGTTGCAGAATGCCTTAATTTATCTATTTCGTCATTTATTGAAGAATCTTTTTCTATATATGTGTCTGATGATGGAATATAGCTTTCTGGTTGGTAATAATCGTAATATGATACAAAATACTCTACTGCGTTCTCTGGGAAGAACTCTTTGAACTCCGAATAAAGTTGTCCTGCCAAGGTTTTGTTGTGTGCAAGTACTAGTGTTGGCTTTTGCACTTTTTGTATAACATTTGCCATTGTAAATGTTTTTCCACTTCCTGTTACACCAAGCAAAGTCTGGAATTTCTTGCCTTCTTTTATTCCATTTGATAAGTATTCAATTGCCTGTGGCTGGTCGCCTGTTGGCTTGTAATTTGATACTAATTTGAACATTTTTCCTCCTATTTGCTATATCAATTAATTTTATTGTTTTCTCTAAATATTATAATCTTTTTAGTTGGTTTATTTGCAAATTCGGAATTTCCGAATTTAGCTTAATTTTCACTATATTAAAATATATTTGTCAACACTAATTTTATCATCTGTTTATAAAAAATACAAGGTACATATAATACCTTGTATTTCGCCCATATAAATGACAATACTCCTTATGAAAAACATTAATCAGATGCCACTAAATCACTGCCAAGTATAGAACCCACCGAAAAGATACTCTAATGGTTCAATTACCGAAGGAGGTCTAACACCATCAACCGAAAGTGTAACATAATAATAGTCGTCGAATCCATCATACGGATAATAGTCGTCCGAAAAGGTCCATCCGAGGGGGATCCCCCGAGCATCGAAACTCCCACTCGTCTAAAATACTACCGTGTTCAGTCTGGATGCGGGATAATGCCGCTTGACACTTCGACATCTGACTTGGATATCTACTATCACCCCAATCTTCCCACGTCATTCCACTAGTTGCTCTAAAATAAGTTTCCTCAACTTTAAACCATATAACTGTTACTTGACCAATGCCCCAATTTCCTGCATCATCACTGACTTTGCATTTTAGCGTATAAGATTGATCTTCTTTTAAATTTTCAAATGTATGCTGTTTATCTACACCTGTACTTTTATTGTTTTCTTCGTAATACCACTCATACGTTAAATTTTCTTCTACAGTTTGTGTTTCATCTTCTTTTTTTGCTACTTTTTCTACTGTTACTGGTATTTGTGTTCCAGTTACACTTGCTTCATCAACTTTTAATGTTACCTTTAGTGTTCCCTCGCTTTGATCCTCTGATGGATTATTTTTTAAATATTCATCTAAAGAATCATACCATGTATCTCCTACTTTTATTCTTCCTGTTAATATATCTCTTTCTTGTATTTGGGCTTCTTCTGTTTTACTCTTTGCTTCTTGTGCTTTTCCTATCAGTCCTCCGTTTAATGCTACACTTACTGTTACGGCTACTAATATTAACATTACGATTATTGTGATTATTAGTGCGATTAAGGTTATACCTTGTTCTTTTCTTTTCATCTGAACTTCTCCTCTCATTCTTTTGTTTAAAATATATATTAATAATATTATGTTTCTTAATACAATACTTTTACATCGTTATTATAATTATAGTTTTTTCCTTTGTCAACATTTTATTGTAAATATATAGTAGCAAACATAATCGCTGCATAAATAAGTGCTAATATTATTAATACTTTATCATTTAATATAACATCCACTGGATCTCCCGAAGAATTTCCTTCTATATTCAAACTATATTTCATACATATAATAATTACCAATGGAACTGTCCAAACAATATTAATAATACTATTTATAGTTGTATTAATATCTATACACCACAAAGAATAAAAAACTATTCCTAAAGCTACACACATATACATATTATTATCAAGAAATGATTGGTTATAATATTCTAGTACTTTTCTTCCTCCATTTCCCATCTTTTTAAGTTCATTTCTTCTTTTTCCTAATCCCATATAAAAAGAAAATGCTAATATTGTAAGGTATAACCAATTAGATATTGGAATTTCTGTAATTGCAGATCCATATAAAACTCTAAGCAAAAATCCAAATGATAAAATGACTATATCTATAATTGGAATGTGCTTTAATTTTATGCTATATAAAATATTCATAATTAAATATCCATAAAATATAGTATAAGTTACAATATCTGCCTTTATATAAATATTTAGCAATAAACTTAATATTAGCAATATAATCATTAATATTAATGCACTTTTTATTGAAATTTTTCCTGAAGCAATAGGTCTAAACTTTTTCTTTTCATGCTTTTTATCTGCTTCTGCATCCATAATATCATTTAGAATATATACTATTGATGCCATAAAAGAAAAACTTAAAAATCCTATCAATGTTATTTTTAATAATTCCACATTTAATAAATTCTTTGAAAATATTATCGGTAAAAATATTAATATATTTTTCATATAATGTTGTGGTCTCATTAATTTTATAAATTCTAATATTTTTTTCATCTTTCAATCCACTTCTTTATTTGCATTTTCACTTTATAATTAAATTAATTATCCTAAGAATCTATTTATATCAATCATAGTAGTAATATTAACTATTATCATAAGTGTTATTATACATCCATATACTATCTTAGGGTTAAGTTTAGCCTTTTCTATAATAAATTTTAGTCCCATTGCAAATAGTGGAATAATTGCCCATGAGAAATATATTGCAAATAATGGAGATTCATGTGGAGACCAATTTAATAGTACAAAAAGTATAATAGAAAATAGTAGCCAGATGGAAGAAATTTTAGTAAACAAGCTTTTTCTATTCTTTATTGCACCAATAATTATTAAAGCAATGATAATTATTGATATAATTGATATATTATCTTTTAATGTATCCCACCAATATTTTTCTTTTATTATATTAGTACCAGATGGTAATGCAATAAAGCAACTTTGAATCATATTTGTTGTTGAAGTTGCTTTTTGCTGGATTGTATAATTAGTATTTGAAAAACTTCGTTTGGTTTTTGTAATTTCAGATATCCCGTATTTTAACACATGAGCTCGTCCTAAACAAATAAGCATTAGCAACGTAGCAAAAATAATTTTTAGTATTTTCTTCATTTTATCTTTAATTTTATCGTGCGTAAGTAATTCTGCTGCACCTATAACACAACTTGTTGGCATAGCTCCTGCAGCTGCAATTAAACTAGCTGAAGATTTTTCCTTTGCATTACAAATATTAAATACATATAATACAACTAAAAATGTACATAATTGATATTTTTCAAAAAATAAAAAATAAAGTATTGTTGTAAATGACAACATATATAAAATAAATACTATTTTACTTTTACTTAAAATTTTTATTTGAAGCCCTATCAAAATTAATAATTGAGCATTTATTAGTTGGAATACAATAGCTGTAATTAATAACGATAAATTGTTTGGAATAATAACTTTCACTATTGCATTAACAATCGCCCATATTGGAAATGTAAAAATACTTAAAATTGGATGTCTAATATCATAATAAGTTGACTTAGGTAAAATATTATTAAAACAATAACCCGAATCTAGTGAATAGACTTTATCATATTGTAAAAACCATTTAGAGTTTAAACTATAAGCAATAACAATAATAACAAAAGACACAGCACTCGCAATTATATATGCCTTTTTATCCCAAGAGTCTAATGCGTTATAAAAATCATACGCCCATTTTTTTATTCTATTGCCTAAATAGATAAATATATACATTATAGATATAGCTGATGTAAAGAAGTATCTAATTTTAAATGGATTTATTATAAAATCTTCAAATATTCCTTTACATTCTACACCTTTAGTCCTATATAATTGTATTAAAACTATCATCGATAAAATTATACATATTATAGTAAATATTATATTATTTTTTATATTTATGTAATTCTCTTTTATAGTTTTTTTATAAAACCAGGCAGCACAAACAAATGATACAATAGTTGTAATCAATATGGTTAAATTTGTATAATTTACTACTATTAATTGAAAAGAAAGCATTGCACTAGAAAGTGCAAAAATTATTCCTAAAGTGATAATACCTATTTTCTTTAGTTTTTCCAACTTTGTTCTCCTTATAAAGTTATTTGTCTCTAGACAACAATAAAATATCATATTAAATTATTATTGTCAATTAATCCTATCATTTGATTTATTTATAGGCTCTGCATATAAATACCAACTACTTCCGAAATTATAATAGAATCCATGTTTTTCAAAAATTTCATTTACTTTCTTTTGAACTTCTTCAGCACCTATAAAATCACCATAATATAAATATTCACATAGCGTAGAGTCCATAGAAAGTGCTAAAGTTTTAGTATTACAAAATTCAAAATATTCTTCCATTTTAATATTTTCTTCAATGCAAATTGGAATATTTTTTAACATGAAATTATGCTTTTCATCAGAAACATAATAAAGTTTATCCATACTATAAATTAAAACATTATTAGATAATTTTTCATCCTTATAATCTTTAGTACGATACAAATATTTTATTAAATCAAAAACTAGACTTTCTAAATTTTCTTTACTATAAATATTACTCATAAATTTCTCCTTTCATTTAAACTTCAATTAAAAAATTATCTTTGTTTTCTTTCTTTAATCTACCATTTAGAAAAGTAAGACCAGCGAAAAAAAATAATATTTTAGTGCGTTCTTTAATATCTGTATTATTTAAATTAATAATAAACTTATCTTTTTCCTTGATTTGTATTTTCTCTATATCCGAATATTTTTTTATTTCATAAATTTGCATATTTTATTCCTCCTTACTCTAAAATGGTATCATTTATTTTATATGAGTGCAATATAAGTAAAGTCTTTTTAACTTAATATTATTTATTTAATTTGTTTTTATAATATTCTTTTATAATTAATGTTCTTCCTTTTATTATGTTTGTTAATTCTTCAAAATATTTTAAATATTCATCTGACTTTATTTGTGAATCAGAAAAGTGATGATTAGCTAATTTTATAATATTATAACTTTTATCAACGTAGTTTTTATTTTTATCATTTTCCATTAAAAAATTTTTATCAACAAAATTTTCCCACGTGCCAAAACTATCTAACCAATTAATTGTTTTATTAATAGTATCTTTCATATGTAGCAGTTCTAAAATAACTTCTAAAGATTTAGAAATATCTTTGCTTTGCTCTCTTATATGATAGTACTCTTTAATTTTTTCTAACGTAATATCCCACATATCATGACTAGCAAATGAACCAGAACGAGCTTTATTGAATCCATAAGGAACAGGTATATAATTTCCTAAAGTATGATAATGTTTAACAAATTCTCTTACTTTTTCATTTTCAAAAGCTTTCTTAAATTTAGGATACTTTTTATCATTTTCAAACATTTCCTTAAATATTTCAATACTAAAATATTGAACATCACTATGCTCTTTTTTATAATCATCCCATTCATCACTACACAAGCTAATATAATAATTACTTAATAAATTTTGAACACTTGTCATAGTATCTGAATAATACTTTGTTTTATTATTACTACTACAACTATTTAATATTTTATTATCTATTTTATCATCCCATACTTCTTCATATATATCTTTTAATAAACCACCATTAGTGTCTGGATCACATTTATTAAAATCTTTTTTGTATAATATGTATTTTCTAAAAATATCGATATTCTTATTCAAATACTCTTCTTTTAATGCTTTATACTTATCACCTCTTACTCTTTTGTTTCTTAATACCTCATCAGAAAAATCAAAACTAACTATTTCTTCATCTTCTTTATTAAAAAACTCTTCTACTTTCATTATATTTCCCCCATTTCATCATATAATTTTTTATTAATTTCTAATAATAAATATTTGAAATGATTATTTAAAATGCTAATTAAATCTATTAAACTTGATTTATCATTTATCTCTTTTTTATTTTTTATACTTACATAAATATCATAGATATTTTTAAAGTTTCTTTCCAGATATTCTAGATAAGACTCATTATCAAAAAGTTTAATTATTTTTTTTACATCAAATTCAGTTTTATTTAACTCACATAAAATATCAGATGTAATTTTTAAAAATTCTAAATATTTAAAATAACTTGCTGGTAAGTGATACAAATAATAATTTATAATATTGTTGTAATTATAATATAGTGGATGATTATATTGCTTTAATTTACTTATAACCTCATCTGATAAACCAATTTCTTGATATACTTGTGCTGTGTTTGCTTCTATTTCTTGAATATTATCATTAAGCAAGAAATCATACGAAATGTTTTTTAGCTTTTCATTGTTTGATGTTTGGCATACTTTAATAATGGTACTTAAAGTTTCAATTGTTGGAGCAATTGTATTTTTACCATTTATAGCATTAAGAATTGTAGGTTTTGAAATAGATGGACTAAAAACCTTGCAAGCATTCAAAAACTCTGTTTTGTTCATACCTAGTTCATGTAAAATATATTTTAGTTTATATGATAATTCATCATTATTCATTTTATTCCCTTCTTTCATTACTATTATAGCAAAAGAATGTATTTTGTAAATACATTTTAACATTAATCGAGTAGGAGAAATTTCTCGTAATTGAGAAATTTCGACCTCTCACACCACCGTACGTACCGTTCGGTATACG
>CANRFS010000021.1 GCA_947629965.1 uncultured Clostridia bacterium | reverse complement strand
TCAAAAATTAAGCCCTCTTAAAAAATGCAAAAAAATGTTGATAAAAAACTTTTTTTAATATATTATATATAATATTGAATTTTGTGAAAAAGAAGCAAAAGCTTCTAATTTTCTTTGAAGGTGGAATACATGTATTTAAAAAGACTAGAACTGCAAGGATTTAAATCATTTGCAGATAAAACAGTTTTAGAATTTATGCCTGGGATAACTTCAGTTATTGGACCAAACGGATCAGGTAAAAGTAATATATCTGATAGTATTAGATGGGTACTTGGAGAACAAAGCATGAAATCTTTAAGAGGTTCAAAATCTGAAGATATTATATTTGCAGGAACTCAAAGTAGAAAATCATTAGGCTTTGCTGAAGCCTCTATTGTTATAGATAATACTGACGGAAAATTGCCAATAGAATTTTCAGAAGTTACAGTTACAAGAAGAATATATAGAAGTGGGGAGTCAGGATACTACATTAATAAAACACCTTGTAGATTAAAAGATGTATTAGAACTATTTATGGACACAGGTATAGGAAAAGATGGATACTCTATAATTGGACAAGGTAAAATAGACGAAATATTAAGTAATAAATCAGAAGATAGACGTGCTATTTTTGAAGAAGCAGCAGGAATCGTAAAATATAGAGTAAGAAAAGCAGATTCTGAGAAAAAATTAGAGCAAACTAAATTAAATCTTTTAAGAATAAATGACATATTATCAGAAATAGAAGTAAATATTGAACCACTTAAAAAACAGTCAGAAAAAGCAAAGAAATTTTTAGATTTACGAGAAGAATTAAAAGGAATAGAAATAGGTCTATTTTTATATAACATAGATAATTACAAAGAAAAAATTGCAGAAATTGCAAAAGATATTGAAGTATATACAAATCAAAATAACGACGAAGATGCAAAAATGCAAGAAAAACAAACTTTAAAAGAGAGTTTAAAAACAGCAATAGATGAAATAACCTTAAAAATAGAAGAAACACAAAATTTAGGCTTTGAAATGAGGGAAAAACAAGAAAAAATCAATTCAGATATAAATATTGCAAACGAAAGAATCGTACATAACAAAGAAAATTTTGATAGATATTTAAATGAAATAGAGGATATAAATTTAAGAATTGCAGAATTAGAAGAGGAAAAGAGCCAAAGATTAGAAAAGAAAACAAATTTATCATCAAACAGAGAAAAATTTGCTAAAGAATTAGAAGAGAAAGAAAAAGAGTTAGAAGAGATAAGCACAAAATTATCTGCAGAAGAAAAGAAAATAGAAGATAAGAAAAAAAAGGTAGAAGAAAACACAGACTTAAAATACGAAAAAGCTACGCAAATAAATACACAAGAAGTAAACTATGAAAATTTAGAAAAAAGAGAAAAAACTATAAAAAATGAAATCTCAGATACCATTTCAGAACTGGATGAAAAAAGATTAGAAAAAGATGAAATCTCAAAGACTTTTTATGAAATAGAAGCAAAAAGAAACGATGCAAGTAAAAAACTTGAAGAGATAAATGAAAAAAAAGAGCAAAGTCTTGCAAAATTAAAAGAATATCAAGAAAAAATAAATACACTATCAAGTGAAGTAAGAGTAAAAGATTCAAAATTAAAATTTTTAAGTGATATGGAAAGGGAAAAAGAAGGATACACAAGAAGTGTAAAATCCCTTTTATTAGACTGCGATAAAGATGCTATGCTAAAAAAAGGAATGCACGGTGTACTTGCAAATATCATATCCGTTCCTAAAGAATATGAAACAGCTATAGAAATGACTTTAGGGCAAACACTTCAAAACATAGTTACAGACACAGAAGAGGATGCAAAAAAATTGATAGAGCATTTAAGAAAAAATAATTTAGGAAGAGCATCATTCTTGCCAATTGCCTCTGTAAAAGGTAAAAAAGTAGATAGATTAATAACAAACAATTTAGGTGGAGTAATAGGAATTGCATCAAATTTAGTAAAAGTAGACAAGAAATATGAATCAATAATTTTAAATTTACTTGGAAGAACAGTAATTGTAGATAATATGGAAACGGCAATAATACTTGCAAGACAAAACAGTTATTCTTTTAGAATTGTTACATTAAAAGGTGATGTAATAAACCCAAGTGGTGCAATAACAGGTGGATCAGTAGCAGCTAAATTTAATAATATTATCGGAAGAGCAACTCAAATAGAAGAATTAGAAAAAGATATAAATAAATTAAATGAAAAAATAGAAGAATTAGAAAAAGAAAAACAAGAATACGAAAAATCAAATGAAGATGTTATTGAAGAAGTAATAGGTCTAGAGCATGTTATGCAAGATACAGAAATTGTATATGCAACAGAAAAACAGAAGGTTGTAGCAATAGAAGAAAACATTACAAGATTAGAAAATAAACTTGATTCATTAAGAAAAGAACAATCAGAAATAGAAGAAGCAAAAACAGAAAGTTTGAATGTAAAAGCTAAGTTAGAACAAGAAATATCAGAATTAGAAAAAGAAGCAGAAGAACTTTCTCTAGAAATTAAGACATTTAGTGAAAATAACAAGGATAATCAAAAATACATAGATGACTTAAATTTTGATATTACTAATTTAAAAATATCTGTTAGTTCATTTGATGAAAGCAGTACTTCAATTGATGAGTTAATTCAAAGAATAGATCAGGATATTCAAAACAACAAAACTAGTATAGAGAACAAAATGGCTTCAAGAGAAAAAATAATAGAAGACAATAAAATGTTAGAAGAACAAATTGCAAATTTAAATGGACAAATAGAGCAAATGAAACAAGAAGTAGCAACGAGTGGAGATAAAGTAGAGCAATTAAAACAAGAAAGAGTTTCAAAAAACGAAGAACTTACAAAAACAGAAAAAGAAATAACAGAAAAGCTTGCAATAATAGAAGAGCTAAAGGCACAAATAACAAAGCAAGAAGTTAAAAAGTCAAAAATGGAATATGAGTTAGAACAAGTCGTAAATAAAATGTGGGAAGACTATGAGATGACTCCAAACAATGTAGGAGAAGAATATAAAAAACCTGAAAATATTTCCGAAACGTCAAAAAAAGTAAAACAATTAAGAGATCAAATAAAAGATTTAGGAAGTATAAATATCGATTCAATTGAAGAATATAAACAAACAAAAGAAAGATATGACTTTATGTGTGAGCAAAGACTGGATTTAGAAGACTCAAGCACTAAACTTAAAAAAGTAATACAAGATATGACTAAAATAATGAAAGAACAATTTGAAAAACAATTTAGAGTAATTAATAAAAATTTCGGAGAAGTATTTAGCGAATTATTTGGTGGAGGAAAAGCAGAGCTTAAATTAACAGATGAAGAAAATATATTAGAATGTGGAATAGAAATAGAAGCACAGCCACCAGGAAAGAAACTTCAAAATATGACACTTCTATCAGGTGGAGAAAAGGCATTTACAGCAATTGCATTGCTATTTGCAATACTCAAAATAAATCCAGCACCTTTCTGTGTGCTAGATGAAATAGAAGCAGCATTAGATGATGTAAATGTATATAGATTTGCAGAATATTTAAAGAAATTTACAAAAAATACGCAATTTTTGGTAATAACACACAGAAAAGGAACAATGGAAGCGGCAGACACAGTATATGGAATAACAATGGAAGAAAACGGAATATCAAAACTCCTTTCAATGAAATTGAAATAAATTTCTTAAAAAAGTGTTTGACAAACGTTATAAACTATGGTAAAATATTCATCTGTAAGCCGCATAAGTTAGGTATCAAATGCTATAAAAAAAGTAGCTACCTAAATTTAATCTTAGCGAGTATTAGAAAAATGGAGGAACAAAAAGAATGTACGCATTAATTGAAGCTTGTGGAAAGCAATACAAAGTAGAAGAAAAGGATGTAGTATTTTTCGAAAAATTAGATGCAGAAGAAGGAAAAAAAGTTACTTTTGATAAAGTAATATTAGTATCTGATGATGGAAAAGTACAAGTTGGTAACCCTTATGTAAAAGGTGTTAAAGTAGAAGGAAAAGTAGTAGCACATGGAAAAGGTAAAAAAATTATCGTTTTCAAAATGAAAGCTAAAAAGAATGAAAGAAAGAAACAAGGACACAGACAACCATATACAAAGGTTGAAATAACATCAATAAAAACTTCAGCAACTAAGGTTGCAGCTGAAAAAGAAGAAGCAAAACCAGTAGAAAAAAAGGAAGCTACAAAAAAAGTAGCAAGCACAGCTAAAAAAACTACAACTAAAGCAACTACAGCAAAAAAAGAAACAACAAAAAAAGAAGAAAAAGCTAACGCATAATAGATATTAAGAAAATAGCGATAGATAATTTAAAGCTTAGAGGGGAGTGAATTATAAATGGCACATAAAAAAGGTCAAGGTAGTGTTAAGAACGGAAGAGATAGTGAGTCTAAACGTTTAGGTGTAAAAAGAGCAGATGGACAGTTTGTTCTAGCAGGAAATATATTAGTAAGACAAAGAGGAACAAAAATACATCCAGGTGTTAATGTAAACAAAGGTAGTGATGACACTTTATATACAGTAGTAGATGGAACAGTTAAGTTCGAAAGAAAAGGAAGAGACAAAAAACAAGTAAGTGTTTATCCAGTAGAAAATAAATAGATTATTAGAAAATATTGACAATTATAAATAAGAGTTATATAATATTATTAGCAATATTGCATAGGTTTCGCAAAAAATATGTATGCAATAAAAAAATACTAGGAATTGCCGTTCCTAGTATTTTTGCTTATTACTAGTTTTTATTATCATTTATAACTAGATAAACAATGACAAGTGCTAGTAATTTCAATAGGTTTCGCATATCATATGTAGCCTCCTTTCTACCTTTAGGAGAAAGGCAAAATAATTATACCACACTAAAAGACAAAATGTAAATATTTTACAATCAATTCAACAAAAATATTTATATTGTAATTAGAATTAAAATAATATATAATAATTAGAAATTAAAATGAAAAGTAAAGAGACAAATTTGAAAGGAGAAAGGACTATGAGTAAAAAAATAATACTAAGTGGAATACAAGCAACAGGAAAATTAACACTTGGAAATTATTTGGGAGCATTAGACAATTGGGTAAAAATGCAAGAAGAATATAATTGTTATTACATGATAGCAAATTTACATTCTCTTACAGTTAGAAACGACCCAGAAGAATTAAAAAATAACACGCTAAAAATATTAGCAATATATATTGCGGCAGGACTTGATCCAAATAAAAATACAATATTTATACAGTCACAAGTAAAAGAACATGCAGAACTTGGATGGATATTAGACTGTTATACATATATGGGAGAATTATCAAGAATGACTCAATTTAAGGATAAATCTGCAAAACATGCAGATAATATAAATGCAGGATTATTTACATATCCAGCATTAATGGCAGCAGATATTTTGCTATACCAAGCAGATTTAGTTCCTGTTGGAGAAGATCAAAGACAACATCTAGAAATAACAAGAGATATTGCAGAAAGATTCAATAAATTGTATGGTAAAACTTTTGTTATACCAGATGCTTATGTTAGAAAAGAAAGTGCAAGAATCATGGGACTTCAAGACCCTGAAAGTAAAATGAGTAAAAGTGCTACAAATTTAAATGATGTAATTTTTTTAGAAGATGAGCCAGAAGTAATACTTAAAAAATTTAAAAAGGCAGTAACAGATTCTGAAAATAAAGTAAAATTTGATCCAGAAAACAAGCCAGGTGTAAGCAATTTAATGCAAATATATTCAGCAATTACTGGCAAAAAAATGGATGAAATTGAAAGCGAATTTGATGGCAAAGGATATGGAGACTTTAAAATGGCAGTTGCAAATTCTGTTATAGATAAATTAAAACCAATTCAAGAAAAGTATAAAGAAATATTAAATAACAAAGAATATCTAGAAGAAATATATACAAAAGGTGCAGAAAATGCAAGGAAAATGGCATCGAAAACATTAGAAGATGTAAAACAAAAAATAGGAATTTTATAGGAGAATAGAATGTTTATAGATTATACAAAAATTATAATTAAATCTGGAAATGGCGGAAACGGAGCAGTTAGCTTTCGTAGAGAAAAATATGTTGCATCAGGTGGACCAGACGGAGGAGACGGCCGGAAAAGGTGGAGACATATATTTTATTGTAGATCCAGATTCTAATACATTAATTAATTTCAGATATAATAAAAAATATAAAGCCGAAAACGGACAAAACGGTAGTGGAAATAGATGCTACCGGAAAATCTGGTGAAGATTTATATATAAAAGTCCCAAAAGGTACAGTTGTAAGAGACGCAGATACTGGAAAACTAATAGCAGATTTATCAAAAGAAGGACAAGTAGAGCTAATTCTTCCAGGAGGAAGAGGAGGAAAAGGAAACTCACATTTTGCAACCTCAACAAGGCAAGCACCAAGGTTCTCACAAGATGGTGAAAAAGGTATAGAAAAAGAAATTATACTAGAATTAAAACTCTTAGCAGATGTAGGGTTAATAGGATTTCCAAGTGTTGGTAAATCTACTATACTTTCAGTAGTTACATCTGCAAGACCTAAAATTGCAGATTATCATTTTACAACATTAGAGCCAAATTTAGGAGTAGTAAAAACAGAATATGGAGATAGCTTCGTAATAGCAGATATACCAGGTATAATTGAAGGAGCAAGCGAAGGTGCAGGACTCGGATTAAGATTTTTAAGACATATAGAAAGAACAAGACTTTTGCTTCATGTTATAGATGTATCAGGCTCAGAAGGAAGAAGTCCAGTAGAAGATTTTAAAATTATAAATAAAGAGCTTAAAAAATATAGTGAAAAACTAAGTAAAAGAAAACAAATAATAGTAGCAAACAAAATAGATAGTATGCAAGATGAGAACTTATACAATGATTTAGAAAAGCTAGCAAAAGAAAAAAATATAGAGATATTTAAAATATCGGCTGTTACAGGAGCTGGCTTAAAAGAATTATTTTCTTATGTATCTAAAATCTTAAAAAATCTTCCAAAAGAAGAACTAGAAGAATCAGAAGAAAAAGTTATATATACATTAAAAGAAGATGATGAAGAATTTAATGTAAGAGAAGAAAATGGCATATATGTAGTAGATGGCCCTGCAATAGAAAAAATAATGGCAAGAGCAAATCTAGAAGATAATGAATCATTATATTACTTCCAAAAAAGTATAAGATTTTTAGGAGTAGAAGAAAGATTAAAGAAAATGGGGATAAAAGAAGGAGATACAGTAAAATTTCTAGATTGGGAAATGGAATGGTTTGATTAAAAAATAAAAAAACAAAACTTTTGTTTGACTTTTACTTTCTTATATGATAATATATTAGCAAATATATTTTCGGGAGTGATTATATTGAAAAAAGAAGAAATGATTGATTTAAATAAAAGAGAAAGAGCAATACTTAAATTTATAGAAAAACAAATAAAGGAAAAAGGATATCCACCATCAGTAAGGGAAATTGGTAAAGCAGTAGACCTAAGCTCAACTGCTACAGTACATGGATATTTAGAAAAACTCGCAAAAAAAGGGTATATTAAAAAAGAAGATCAAAAAGGAAGAACACTAAAATTATTAAAAGGTGGACTTTCAGATAACGAAGCATCTAGTCCTAAACCATTATATAATGGAAAAGAATTAGTAGATGTACCCGTAATAGGAAAAATTACAGCAGGAGCACCAATACTTGCAGTAGAAAACGTTACAGATACATTTCCTATTCCAATAGATTTTGTAGGAAATAGTGAAAGCTTTATGCTTACAGTACGCGGAGAAAGCATGATAGAAGCAGGAATTTTAGATGGAGACTACATATTAGTAAAAAGACAAAACGATGCAAGAAATGGACAAATAGTAGTAGCACTAATAGAAGACGAAGCAACAGTAAAAACATTTTATAAAGAAAAAGACCATATAAGGTTACAACCAGAAAATAGCTCTATGGATCCAATAATAGTACCAGATTGTAAAATACTTGGAGTAGTTGGCGGAGTATTCAGAAAACTATAAAACAGAGAAATAAAATATAGAAAAAATTGTATCTTATCAGTAGATGCAATTTTTTTTAATTATAAGGTAAATTGTTGTTTGTTTAAATATTTTTAAGTTAATTTAATTCGTAAAATAGTTTAAATATAATTTTTGAAATAGGAGCTTCGAATCCAAAATTATTATGAAATAATAATTTTGGTGAAGAAGGACGTCTTGAAAAAATTATATTAAACTATTTTACAGTAATAAATTAAACAAATTACAATTTGTATAATTAATTTTTAATAGGTCAATAATACAAATAGAGGTGATTTATTTGCAAAAAGATAAAAAATTTCCTAAAAAAGAAGACACAACAAAATACGGAGAATTTGTTTGTTCTAATTATCATTGGTTACCAATAGAAAAGCAAAAAGAGCAAGCAGAAAATATGGCAAACATGACAAAAAAGAAAAAAGATTAAAAAAAGTGTAATAATAATATTCTTTTCCTAATATACATTTATTAAAGTTTAATTGTACAAACGTTTTATTAGGAGGGAATTAAGTTATGGATAATCTTGAAATATATGAAGACATAGCTAATCGTACAGATGGTGATATATATGTTGGAGTAGTTCGGACCTGTTAGAACCGGCAAATCTACATTTATAAAGAACTTTATGGATTTATTAGTTATACCTAACATACAAAATGCTTATAAAAAAGAAAGAGCAAGAGATGAACTTCCACAAAGTGCAGCAGGAAGAACAATAATGACAACAGAGCCAAAATTTGTACCAAATGAGGCTGTAGAAATTACAATAGGAGAAAATTTAAAATTAAAAACACGTTTAGTAGACTGCGTTGGATATTTAGTAAACAATGCACTTCGGATATATGGAAAATGATGTTCCAAGAATGGTAAAAACACCTTGGTCAGAAGAAGAAATTCCATTTGAAGTTGCAGCAGAAGTAGGAACTAGAAAAGTTATTACAGAACATTCTACAATAGGAATATTAGTTACAACAGATGGAAGCATAACAGAAATACCAAGGGAAGACTATATTGAGGCAGAAGAAAGAGTTGTAAGAGAGCTAAAAGAATTAAATAAACCTTTTGTAATTGTTTTAAATACTAATAATCCATATTCAGATTATTGCAAAGAACTTGCAAGAACATTAGAAGATAAATATGGAGTAGCAGTAATTCCTACAGATTGTACTAATTTAAATATGGAAGATGTAAATGATATTTTTGGTAAAATCCTATACGAATTTCCAGTAGAAAGAATTAATTTAAATTTCCCAGGATGGGTAGATGGACTATCAGATGACCATTCATTAAAACAAGAATTATTTACAAATATAAAAGAAGCATTTAAAGATACTAATACAGTTAAAAATATAAATACAGGAATAGAAAGAATAAATACTTGCCAAATTGTAGAACATACAGTAATAAAAGAAATTAATCTAGGTAATGGCTCAGTAACAGTGGACATTCAACTTCAAAATAACTTATTCTATCAGGTATTAACAGAGATAACAGGTGTAGAAGTTCAAAATGAAGCAGATTTATTCTCCAGCATATCTAACTTAGCAAAAGTAAAAAAAGAATACGACAAAGTAGCGGTAGCTCTAGAAGAAGTAAAACAAAAGGGATATGGAATAGTTACCCCTTCTATGGAAGAACTTATACTAGAAGAACCAGAAATGATGAAACAAGGTTCAAGATTTGGGGTAAGATTAAAAGCAAAAGCACCGTCAATACATATGATTAGAGCAGATATTGAAACAGAGGTATCGCCAATAGTTGGAAGTGAAAAACAGTCAGAAGAACTTGTAAATTACCTATTATCTGAGTTTGAAAATGATCCAATAAAAATTTGGGAATCAAACATATTTGGAAAGAACTTACACGAACTAGTAAATGAAGGCCTTCAAAATAAATTATACAGAATGCCAGAAGATGCACAAGGAAAACTTCAAGAAACTCTAGAAAGAATAATAAACGAAGGTAGTGGAGGACTAATCTGTATAATTTTATAAACCATAAAAAATGAAGTGAATTTTCACTTCATTTTTTTTAAAATTTTTTATGATATTTGTTCTTGTTTTACTAAAAATGCAATAATATGTAAATTAGTACATACTAAAATTAATAATTATTATTGCCAAAATAAATACTAAAAATTTATAATAAAAAAAACAAAATATAGCTAATAAAAAATATTGATGGTAGCATTGTAAGCACCTGCCCAAAGACACAAAGCATATTACAAATGGCGTATAGGCACAAGACTACGCCTGAAAAAAACGAATTAAGGAGAGATAAAAACATATGAAAAAACAAAAAACAAAATTAAAAATTGGAAGTTCAAAATCAAAAATAAAAACACTAACTTCTGACCACAAAGCCATTACTCTTATAGCCCTAATAATCACAATAATAGTGATGTTAATACTAGTAGCAGTAACGGTAAGTGTAGCATTAAATGGAGGATTAATTGGAAAAGCACAAGAAGCAAAAACAGGAACACAGTATGAAAAAGACAAAGAAATGTTATATTCATCAGTAGTGGGGGCATTTAATGACAAGGCAGAAGTAGATTTTGAAAAACTAAATGGAAACTTACCAGAAGGATTCACAAAAGCAGAAGATGGAGGATACACAAGTAAATCAGGAAACACATACTATGTAACTAAAAATGGAAGTATAACAGACAAAAAGCCAGAAGAAGGAATACAAGCAACTGAAAAAGGAGAAGCAAAAACAATAACTGCAAGTAATGTAGCAGAATTTTTAGGAAAGAAAGTAACGAACTATACAGGAAAAAGCCAAGTAACAATAGGGGGCACAACATATACAGTATCACCAGAATATAGATTATACTATATAGACTTTGCTGGGAAATATGGAGAAAAGAACACCGTATATTTAAAAGCAGAATGTACTTCAGGAAATAATAAAGCATTACAAACAACAGAACCACAAGAAACTGATGTAGTAAAGATAAAAGAACTAAATCCAGGGTTGTATTACGAAGAAGACGCAGATGGTATGCCAATAGCAGAACAAGAAATAGACCCACCATCATCAGGTAACGATAATATGAAAGCAGTAACATGGCTAACAAATACAAATAATTGGGAAGGTTTAAAGCCATCTAGTTATACTAATGGAATAGCAGCGACTGATATCAATTATATAGTGGGTGCGCCATCCCTTGAAATGATGATGGATAGTTATAATACACATTATGAGTTAACAGGGAATACCCCAGATACTAGTTCATTAAATGCAAATTCAAATAGGGTTAAATTATTTTATCAGTATCCTTATACTGGTAATAGCAACAGATATGGATATGGAGTAGGACCGTACAACTCTTCGTCTGCGACTAATGGATACTACACATATACATCAGACTATTCTGTAAAAACTGACACAATTGATACCATGTACTATCCAGGAAATGGAAATGGAAATTACTACTGGTTGGCGTCTCCGTCTGCTTACGGCACTACTTACGTGATGTTTGTGGGCTATGGCGACGGCGACTTTGTGGGCAGCAGCACCTATTACTACGACTACGCGTTTTGTCCGCTAGTTTCTCTTAAATCTTCTGTCAATTTGACATTAGAGTAGCGAAATTTAGATATTTATAGTTTTTAATTCGGAATTTAGATAAAAGAGTTTGTGTATGGCCTTTTGGACATACGCAAACATAGTTATAATATAGTGGTGAAGAGAAAATGAGATTAGTAGCTGAAGCAAAGAGATTTAAGGAAGTGTACCCGAATTATATTATGTTGTTTAAATCGGGTGAATTTTATAAAGTGTTTGGAAAAGATGCATATATACTAAGTAATTTATGTGATTATCATATTAAAATAGTGGATAAAAATGTGGCGACATGTGGTTTTCCTTTAAAGGCAATTTATAAAGTAAGAGTAAAAATAGAAGAAAAAAACATTAATTATATGATGATTGATCCTAGAAATAACTATGAAGTTGATATAAAGGAAGATTTTAAAAATTTAAATACATATCAGGAACAGTTTGAAAAATCATATACTATTGTTAAATGCAAAAAAAGAATTAAAAATATAGCAGATAAATTAACTGACTTAATAAAGCAACCAAATTTCAAAGAAATTATTGGAAAGGTAGACGATATATTAAGTGAAACAGGAAAAGTTTAAAGTAGTTGATTGTATCAGACTATTTATTAAATCTCTTTCTTTTAATTTAGATAGTTTTCCTAAAAAGGAATATGAATTAAAAGAGAGAATTAAGAAAAATGCTTATGACATGTTAGAGATTGCGTATGAAGCAAATACTACAGAAGTAATCGAATTAAAAATTAATTTAATAAATAAAATGCTTGCTAAAATAAGATTAATCGATTTTTTATTAGATATAGCAGTAGAATTTATGCTTTTACCTAAAAAAAGATATTTGAAAATGGCAAATAGCTTAGCAGATATAGAAAAGTATTCACGTGGTTGGCTATTACATGTAAAAAAAGGTTTAGAAAATTATACAAATACAGGACTAGAAGAATTAAATAGTACTGTAATAATAGAGAATGAGAAATTAAATAAAAAATTAAGGTCAGATAAAAATCCTGATACTATTTTATTGTCGGAACAAGCTAAAAAAGAGCTTAATCGACCTTAAAAAATTAGAATGTAATTTTATGTATAAATAAAGGCAGTAATATATAAAGTACATTAGGGAATGGTTGAATGTGGTTGGCGTCTCCGTCTGCTAACAACAATAATAACGTGATGAATGTGAACTATGACAACGGCGGCTATGTGAACAACAACAACTATAACAACAACAACGCGTTTTGTCCGCTAGCTTCTTTAAAATAACTGTGGATATATAGTAAAATAAGTAATTACTATTATGGGAAGATTTAAAGAAACAAACTATTTCCTTTAGCAAAATCATTTTGCTATAAACTAAAAACAGATAATATAATTTGTTAGTAGAAGATATATCAAAATCTTAGATATGTTTAATAAAATAAATCGAAAAGGAGTTATATTTGACACTGTTTTATAGTTCATATTAAGTTATGCACTATTTTTCTTTAAATATCATAATTAGGCTGTCTTTAATTTTTTATTATTCTAATTATGATATTTATGTTGCAAAAAGTAATAGGTAGGTATGAAAAGATATTCCCATTTATATAAAAATATTTGTAATATAGAAAATATTGATGTAGCATTTAAAGAAGTAAGAAGAAACACAAGAAATGAAAGACGTGTATATAATATGAAACAATATAAAGCATATTATATTAACACAGTTTACAATATACTTAATACACATTCATATCAAGTAGGAGAATATAATAAATTTATTATACATGAGCCGAAAGAAAGGATAATTGTAAGTCAAAATGTAATAGATAAAATAATTAATCATTTAGTGGCAAGATATATTTTGTATCCTGCTATTTTACCTTGCTTAATTGATGCGAATGTGGCAAGTAGAAAAGGTCTTGGAACGTCCGCGGGTTTAAAAATTGCACAAGAATATCGTAGAAAATGTAAAATCAAATATGGTACATATTATATTTTAAAATGTGACATATCTAAATTTTTCAGTAGCATTGATCACGAAAGGCTAAAAGAAAAAATAAAAAGAAGAATTAAAGAAAAAAGTTCTTTAGAAATTATTTACAAAATTATTGATAGTAATGAGCCAGGTTTATTTATAGGGAGTATGACAAGTCAAAGTTTAGCAATATTTTATTTAAATGATTTAGATCATTTTATTAAAGAAGATTTAAAAATAAAGTATTATATAAGATATCAAGATGATTTTTTACTCTTTCACGAATCAAAGGAATATTTAAAATATTGTTATGAAGAAATTAAAAAATTTTTAGATAAAGAGAAATTACAATTAAATAGAAAAACAAGGATATTTAAAAGTACAGATAATTATACGTTTTTAGGTAGAAACCCAAGGGGAAGATATATTAGATATAGAAATATTAAAAGAAAGTTAAAAGCAAGAAAATATTTGTACGAAAGTGGAAAACTGCCTTTGAATAGCTTTGTAAGTAGTGCTACTTGCTATGGAGAATTATTAAAGTGTGGAATTGATAAATTAATATAAAAAAGAATATGTAAGAAAGCAAAAACAAAAAAATATGAAAAACGCTTGACACACATGCCAAAAGTGTAGTATACTATAATCTGCGTGTAGATTTGCGATGAAGCGAAATGTGGCTACATTCTTACGGCAGTAAGAAATGGAGGGAACTTTCGCAGAGTATGTCTTGGCTAAGACCTAGGCGGATAGTTTAAAAGCACACTTGTCCTAAGTCACTAATAAATAGTTCAACTTAGGCTTTAAAAATGGTTAAAAAAGAAACACCAGGGTGCGTTAAGAACTTTCCTAAGGTATTAAATGTGAATACAATTCTTGCCAAAACGCAATATGCGTAAAGGAGTTATGTATCACAAAAAAATTAAAGGAGGGAATTTAACAATGGCAAAAACAGAAAATGAAACGACAGAAAAAGTAGAAAAGAAAGCTACTACAAAAAAAGCTACAACAGCAAAAAAGACAACAAAGACAACTGCAGCAAAAACTGAAGCAAAATCAGTTAAAAAAGAAAAAACAGAGAAAGTTACTACTAAAAAAACTGTTCAAA
>CANRFS010000020.1 GCA_947629965.1 uncultured Clostridia bacterium | reverse complement strand
AGAAATAGTATTACAATTATTGCAGCTCCAACTGGAGAAGGAAAAACAACAACTTTGTATAGTATAATTGATTATTTAGACAGACCACAAGTTAATATTACTACAATTGAGGACCCTGTTGAAATACGTATACCAGGGTTAAATCAAATAGAAATAGATGAAAAATTGAGATTTGCAGATTCATTAAGAACAGTATTAAGACAAGACCCAGATATAATCTTACTTGGAGAGATAAGAGATAAAGAAACTGCAGAAATAGCTTTTCAAGCAGGACAAACAGGTCACTATGTTTTATCAACAATACATACTATAGATGCAATAGAGGTTATAACAAGACTTAGAAAAATGGGAATTTCTAATTACGATATATCAAGTACAGTAGGTACACTAGTTTCACAAAGATTAGTAAGAAAGCTATGTAAAAAATGTGCAAGACCAAGAGAATTTACAGAGCAAGAAAAACAATTCATTATGAAAATGGGAGAAAAATACAATACTCAATTTAATTTAGAAGGAAAATATACATATGATGCAGTAGGTTGCAAAGAATGTAACAACAGTGGTTATTATGACAGAATAGGAATATTTGAAATATTATCTATACAAGATGATATAAGAGAATTAATTGTACAAGGAGCTTCTAGTATAGAAATTAGGAATCAGGCGTTAAAAGATGCTTACAAACCATTACTAGTTGATGGAATTAATAAAGTTATAAATGGTATTACTAATTTGGAAGAATTAGATAGAAAGTTGGTAATATTCTAAACTACAAAAGATATTAGGAGGAAAGCAATGTTGAATATTAATAAAATATTAGATAAAGCAATAGAAGAGGATGCGTCAGATATACATTTAATATATGGATTAAAACCAATATTAAGAGTTTCAAGAGAATTGAAAGAATTAGAAGATGAAGATACAATAGAAGGAAATGAATTGTTTGAAATATATGATTATTTTGTAAGAGGTAATGTGGATAAAGATGATATATACAAAAATACAAAAAGATTAGATACTTCATACGAGTATAAAGATGTTAGACTAAGAGTAAATGTATCGTCTTCAGATGGTATGCCAATATTTACATTGAGAATTATAAAAAATACTTTACCTAAATTTGATGAATTAGGTGTTCCAGATATAGTAAGACGTATGACTTATCAACCACAAGGATTAATATTAGTTACAGGAAAAACTAACTCAGGTAAAACAACTACTTTAAATGCGCTAATAAATGAAATAAACGAAACTCAAAATAAAAAAATCCTAACACTAGAAAAACCAATAGAATATAAGCATACATGCAAAAAATCAGTAATAGTTCAAAAAGAAGTTGGTAAAGGTGGAGACGTAGAAAACTTTAGAGACGGTGTTAAAAACTCTTTAAGAGAAGACTGTGATATATTAGTAATTGGAGAGATAAGAGATAAAGAAACTATGGAAGCTGCAATAGATATGGCAGAATCTGGTCACTTAGTAATAGGTACTTTGCATACTAAGTCTTGTGCAGAAACAATAGATAGAATGATAAATTTCTATGAAGTAAGAGACCAAGCAAGTATTAAATATTTAATGTCATCTTTATTAAAGCTAGTTGTATCTCAAAGATTATTAAAAGGTGTAGATGGAAAACTTATAATGTTACCAGAGGTAATGGTAGTTGATAATGTAGTTGCAGGATGTATAAGAAAAGAAAAATTTAGCGTTTCTGAATTAGAAGATGCAATTCAGTCAAATATAGATAAAGGAAGCGTTAGCCTGATAAATTCAATAGCAAAATTATTTGTTGATGATAAAATTACATTAGATCAAGCAAAATCACAAATAGAAGAGAAAAATATAGAATCATTAAATAGGACAATTATGCAAATGAAAATAAGAAGAGGATAAAATAGAACGGAGGACTTAAAAATGCCTTTATATGTTTACAAAGCGGTAGATAAAAATGGGCTTGTTGTAAGAAACAGAGTAGAAGAAATTAACAGGTATGTATTACTTAAAAAAATAAAAAGAAATGGATATATGCCAATAAGTGTTAATCAAATACAAATGAGTAACAAAGCTAGTAAAATGAGAAAAAAACACAAAAAAAATATTGAAACTAATGATAGTATATTAAAAACTGTAAGGCAGAAAGATACTAGTATGATGTCTGGCTCTGAATCATTTAAGAAAAAAGTTAAACAGGTTCTTTTTTCAGATATAAAAATAAACAATAGAGATATTGTTATATTTACACAAGACTTCTATCTTTTAAAGAAAGCAAATTTCAACAATATTCAAGCTTTATCTACTATAATAGAAAGTACAGAAAATCAATCATTTAGAGCAATATTAGAAGATATATTACTAGGTGTAGAAGCTGGTGAAAACATGTATACTACAATGGAATATTACACTGGTGTATTTTCTCCTATATATATAAATATGATTAAAGTAGGTGAATTATCTCGGATCATTAACGAAAGCTCTAGAACAAGCTGTTAATTATTTGGATGAGACAGCTGCATTAAATAAAAAAATAAAAAGTATATTACTACCAAACCTTATACAATTTGTTGGACTATTAATATTATTAATAGTTGGTACATTAGTTGCTGTTCCTGCTATACAAAATGTACTTAATCAAGTAGGAAGTACAGATCAATTACCAAGAGCTACATTATGGTTTAAAGGAGTACTAGATAATTTAATACATTTTTGGTACATACCAACATTTATACTTCTAGGCGCAGCCATACTTATATACTTATATATACGAACTCCACAAGGAAGATATAAATTCGACAATTTTAAATATAGAATGCCAATATTTGGACCATTAATTTATTCAATACATTTTTCAAGGCTAATAAGAGCAGTTATATTAAACATAAGAAATGGAATGAGAATACAAGATGCACTTGAAACAAGTAAAAGTGTAGCAACCAACTTAGTAATGTTATCGTTAATAGAGGCTTCAATTAACAACATATTAGTAGGACAAAGTTGGATAGAGCCATTTGAACAATCAGGATTATCTAGCCCTATGATAACAGAAATGTTAAAAGTAGGTATGCAAACTGATTTAGCAGAAATGATGGAAAAACTTTTGGAATATATGGAAGTAGATATCGACAATATAATGAAAAGAATAATGAAAACTCTACCTCAAATTGTATATATAGTAGTAGGTGTACTATTAATATTTGTAACAATTGTTGTTTTAGTACCATTATTACAAATATACATGGGTACTTGGATGTTCTCAGCATATTTATAATAAAGGAGCAGCTTATGAAAATAGGTATTGATGTAGGCGGAAGTCATATTGGATTAGGAATACTCGGAAGTAATAATGAATTACTTTATAAAAATGAAAAAGATTATCCATACCGCAGAGAAGATATGTCTAATTTAGTAGTAAAAACAATACTAGAATTAATAAAAAAAGCTATAGAAGAAAATAAATTAAACCTTAGCAAATTAGAATCAATTGGAGTTGCAATACCCGGTACAGTATCTGAAGGCACAATAGTAAGAGCAGAAAATCTAGGAATAGAAAATCTAAATTTAAAAAAAGAAATAAAAAAGGAATTTGATATACCTATATTTCTGCAAAATGATGCAAATTGTGCGGCTATAGCAGAACAAAAGCTAGGAAGCTTAAAAGGTTATGATGATTCAATATTTCTAATAATAGGTACAGGAGTTGGAGGCGCAGTTATTTTAAATGGTAAACTATTAAAACCAAAGAGATTCTCTGGATTTGAAATAGGGCATATGGTAATATCACAAGATGGAGAAAGATGCAATTGTGGTAGAATAGGGTGCTTTGAAACTTATGGATCAATAAAAAGATTTAAAGAAAAATTGAGAAAAGAATTTAACTTGCCGGATACAGATGGAGAAAATATAGGAGAATTTATAAATCAAAATATAAAAAATGAAAAACTTGAAAGTATGATTAACAAATATATAGATGATTTAAATGTAGGAATAACGAATTTAATTAACTTATTTGAACCAGAAGCAATATCAATAGGAGGAAGTTTCGCATTCTATAAAGTATTATTTGAAAAATTGGTAGAAAGAATTCAAGAAAAAAATGAGTTATTTAACAAAGAATCAATGCCCAAATTTGTAGTAGCAAAATTTAAAAATGATGCAGGAATAATAGGCGCAGCAATGATATAATAATCAAATAAAAAATTTGGCAAAAAAGGGGACAGACCCCTTTTTTGCCATTGTTTTTTATTGTATATCAATTATTTAAAAAATATATACAAAAAATTTTTATTTAATGATATAATCTATATGAATTAGGGGGGAAAATAAATTGGGTAAAATTGTATTATTAGATGAACTTACTATAAATAAAATTGCAGCAGGAGAAGTTATAGAGAGACCAGCCTCTGTAGTAAAAGAACTAGTAGAAAATTCTATAGATGCAGGAGCAAGTAAAATAACTGTAGAAATACAAAATGGTGGAATAAGTAAAATAAGAATTATTGATGATGGATGTGGAATATCTAAAGATGATATGGAATTTGCTTTTGAAAGACATGCTACAAGCAAAATAAGAAAAGCAGATGATTTGCAAGCTGTAAGGTCAATGGGATTTAGAGGCGAGGCTTTAGCTAGTATTGCAGCAATTGCAAATGTAGAAATGATTTCTAAAACAGAGAACGATGAAATTGGAAATAAGATAATAGTAGAGGGTGGAAAAATATTAGAACAGGAAGAAACAGCATCACAAGTAGGTACAACAATAACAGTTAGTAATTTATTCTTTAATACACCTGTACGATATAAATTTTTAAAAAAAGATTTTACAGAGGCAGGATATATAGAAGATGCAGTAACAAGAATAGCACTTGCAAACCCTAATATTTCTATAAAATTAATAAGTGGATCAAAAACAGTTATACAAACATCAGGAAACCGGAGATATAAACAGCGTAATTTATAATATATACGGAAAAGAAGTTTCAGAAGGAGTTGTACCAGTAGATTATGAATACGAAGATATAAAGATAACTGGGGTAGTAGGAAAACCAGAAATTGCACGTAGCAACAGAAGTTATCAATTATTTTTTGTTAATAAAAGATATATAAAAGATAAAACATTATCAGCATCTGTTGAACAAGCATTTAAAGGACTATTAACAATAGGAAAATATGGCTTTTTAGTATTAAATATAGATATAGATCCTCAAAAAATAGATGTTAATGTTCATCCAAGTAAATTAGAAATAAGATGGCAAGAAGAACAAAAAGTATTTAAAGCAGTATATTATGCAATTAGAGAGAGCCTTTTAAAAGAAGAATTAGTAAGTAGCCCTGAAAAGGTTGTAGAAGAAAAGCAAGATATAGAAGCAAGTATTCCAAATGTTCCTATTCAAAACCCAAGCAATGAAGATTTTAAAACTCAAACAATGAGAGTTCCAAGTTTTATTAGTATGTTAAAAAAGAAACCAATAGAAGATGTGGAAGAAAATATCATAGATAGGCCAAATACAATTCAAGAACTATATACTAAAAAGAACGAAACAGTAGAAGCAGATACTGTTGAAAACGAGGGAAAAGAGAATACAGAAAATGATATAAAAGATTTTAAAATACCTACAGAAGAACAAATAGATAAAATGGCAAATATAATAAATTTGCAAAAAAATATGCAAAATTTACCTAGAAGTTCTGGAGAACCGAAAGAGGGATTTGACGAAATGTATGTAAAAGCATTTGGAAAACTTCCAGAAACTTCAAAAGCATCACAAGTAAAAGATGATGTAGATAGTATAAAACTAGAAAATATATCAGTATTTGAGCAAGATGAAAAATATGTAAATATGCCTAATTATAAATATATAGGAGCACTTTTTTCTACATATATAGTTATAGAAATAAAAGATGAAATATATATAATAGACCAACATGCAGCACATGAGAGAATAATGTATGAAAAAGTTAAAAAGAATTTTTATAGTGAAGAACAAAAAGATTCGCAAATAATGCTACTTCCAGATATAATAACACTTTCACATAAAGAAAAAGAAATTGTAAAGGAAAATGTAGGATTATTTAAAAAAGCAGGATTTATACTTGAAGAATTCGGAGATAACACAATAAGATTAATAGGAGTTCCATCTCTATGTATGGAATTAGATACAAAGGAATTATTCTTACAATTATTAGATGAAATAGATACAGTAGCAATAACAGCTACTGAGGAAAAAGAAGAAAAATTCATAAGTACTGTTGCATGTAAGGCAGCTGTAAAAGCAAATATGAAATTAGACAAAGAAGAAGTTGATAATTTAATGCAAGAATTGTTAGTATTGCCAAACCCTTTTACTTGCCCACATGGAAGACCAACAGCAATTAAAATGAGCAAGTACGAGTTGGAACGTAAATTTAGTAGAAAATAAAGGAATAATTATGGATAAACCTACAGTAATAGTAATAGCAGGTCCAACAGCATCAGGAAAATCAAAACTAGCTATTGAACTTGCAAAAAAAGTAAATGGAGAAATAATATCTGCAGATTCTATGCAAATATATAAAGATATGAATATAGGAACAGCAAAAGTGTCAAAAGAAGAAATGCAAGATATTAAACATTATATGATAGACGTTATTTCTCCAGAAGAAAGATATAGTGTATCTGCATACAAAAAAGATGCAGAAAAATGTATTAAAGAAATTTTAAGCAAAGGGAAAACACCTATAATTTGTGGTGGGACAGGTTTATATATCAATTCATTAATATATGGAATAGAATTCAGAGAAGAAAAAATAGATGAAGAATATAGAAACGAACTAAATAAAATTGCAGAAAATGGCAGACTAGACGAGTTATATAATAAAGCTTTAGAAATTGACCCTGAGGCAATGAAAAAAATAAGTAAAAATGATAAAAAGAGAATAATAAGAATACTTGAGATTTATAAAAAAACAGGAAAAACAAAAACTCAGCAAGACATAGAATCCAGAAAGAATGGAGTAGAGTATAATTATAAAGTTTTTGTTATAAATATGGATAGAGAATTACTATATGACAGAATTAATAAAAGAGTAGACCAAATGATAAATGAAGGGCTTATTGAAGAAGTAAAAGCAATATTGAAAAAATATAAAAAATTTCCAACCGCAATGCAAGGACTGGGATATAAAGAAGTAGTAAATTATCTACAAGGAAATGTTAGCAAAGAAGAAATGGTAGAAGAAGTAAAAATGGAAACAAGAAGATATGCAAAAAGACAAATAACTTGGTTTAAGAAAAACAAAGAAACGTATTTGCTAAATCGGACAAGATAGCTTGGATGCAAATATAGAAAAAATAATTGCTTTAATAAAAAATTAGAAAGGATTACAAATATGGCTACAAAAAAGAAAAAACAAGAAAAGAATAAAAAAATTAAGAATATAGCTAAAATATTAGTTCCTATAATAGCCATAATATTATTTGTATATATAATATATAAATTTATAAATTTAATAGTTGTTCCAACAGATATAGTAGTAATAGAAAATGGGATAATTTATAATGAAGAAAGTGCAGTTCGGATATGTAATAAGAGATGAGAAAGTTGCAGTAGGAAAAAATTATAACAATGGAATTGTAAGAATAAAAGTAGAGGGAGAAAAAGTAGCAAAAGGAGATCAGATTTTTAGATATCAAATTAGTAATGAAGAGGAAATAAATACTAAAATAGAAGAATTAAACAACAAAATACAAGAAGCATTGCTTGGAAAAACTGATATACTTCCAAATGATGTTAAAGCAATAGATAGTCAAATAGAAAGCAAAATTGACGGACTTAAGTCGAAAAATGATATTCAAGAAATATCTGAATATAAAAAAGATATAAATACATATATAACCAAAAAATCTAAAATATCAGGAGAGCTAAGTCAAGCTGGCTCATATATTAACGGACTAATAAAAGAAAGAGAAAACTATCAAAATAGTTTAAAACAAAATTCAGAATATGTTGTTGCTCCAATATCTGGAGTTGTGTCATATAGAGTTGATAATTTAGAAGATACCTTAACACCAAACAATTTTGAGAATTTAAATAAAGCTACGCTAGAAGAGTTAAATTTAGAAACAGGACAAATAGTTACAACAAGCAATGAAAAAGGTAAGGTTATAAACAATTATGAATGTTATATAGCTACAATACTTGATTCAGATATAGCAAAAGAAGCGACTATAAATCAAAGAGTTACATTAAGATTATCTACACAAGATGAAGTTAGTGCCACAATATCACATATACAAAAACAAGATGATAAATCTGTATTAATTGTGTTTAAAATAGGGGAATGTGTAGAAAAATTAATAGATTATAGAAAAATAACATTTGATGTAATTTGGTGGCGATATGAGGGATTAAAAGTTCCAAAATCAGCAATTACATATGATAATGGATTAAGCTATGTTGTAAGAAACAGAGCCGGTTATCAAGATAAAATACTAATAGAAGTTTTAAAAGAAAATGATAATTATTGCATTATAGGAACTTATGATAACGATTATTTAAAAAGTCTAGGATATAGCACAAATGATATACTCAGCATGAAAAAAATTTCTATATATGATGAAATTTTAGTAAATCCAAATATCCAATAAAAGTATTACAGAAATATTACAGAAAGATTAAAATTCAATTACAAGTGTAAAAACTATTGACAATAAATAAAAAAAGATAGATACTAATACTAGTAAAAATACGAAGGAGAAATTTTAGGAGGTTTATATAAAATGGCAGGAGCAATTATGAATAAAGTATATGATTTTTTAGGAATTGAATCAGATAATGATGAAGATGTAGCAGAGAATGAAAACGAAAATGTATACTCATATAATTATGATAAAGAAACAGAACCAGAAGAAGAACCAGAAGAAAAAGGTTTTTTCGGCAGAATAAATAAAGGAAAAGTTGTTAGTATGCCTGCTACACAGCAAGTTAGAATGGTTATAACACAACCAACAACTTTTGAACAATCAGAAGAAATATGTAATTACTTAAAAGAAAGAAAATCAGTAATTGTAAATCTTGAGTATGTAAACAAAGATATTGCAAGAAGAATAGTTGATTTTATAAGCGGAGCAGTTCATGCTTTAGACGGACATATTCAAAAAGTATCAAATGCAATATTTTTAATAGCACCAGTAAATTATGAAATAGCAAGTGATTTAGCTAGAGAAGAAATAAAAAGTAAACTTTCAGTTTCTTGGCTAAAAAACAACTAACAGTATAAAAAGAAAAGAGGGGGCATGCAAATATGCCCTTTTGTAATAAGGAGGATATAATATGTTAACACCATTAGATATAGAAAATAAAAGATTTGGAAAACAAATGATGAATGGATATAATGTAAATGAGGTAGATGATTTTCTAGATGAGTTAACATCAGAATACGAAAAACTATATAAAGAAAATGCCGAATTAAAAGAAAAAAGAGCAGAATTAGATAATGATGTAGTAAAATATAGAAACATAGAAAGTACACTTCAAAACACCTTGGTTATGGCACAAAAAACGGCAGATGATATAACAACTGTAGCAAAGCAACAAGCTGAGCAAATAATAAAAGAGGCTGGATATCAAGCAAAAAATTCTATTGAAGAATTAAATACTCAAATAACATTAAAAGAAAAAGAATTAGATGACCTAAAGAAAGAATTTGATGTATATAAAGCAAAAATGGAATCACTATTAATTTCTCAATTAGAACTTTTAAAAGATGTTAATAAAGATGATTAATAAATAAAAAAATCTACGAATTGAAATGAACCCTCCTTGTTAAATTTTTTGTTTAATAATGTGAATCCATTTCAATTCGCAGATTTTTTTATTTATTATGAAAATTCTATTATATAAAATGCTATAATTGTAATTAGAATTTGAGATTTGCTCCTTTTAGACACAAACTCTGAAACAACAAGAACAAAAAAACGTCTAAGTATTTTTTCTTTGGATAAAATGAGAAAAAAGAGAACTATAGTCCTCTCATTGTGATAATCATTAAAATAATGCAATGTTGCTAAAAATAAATAAATATGGTATAATAATCAAGCGTAAATGTTAGCAAAATTAATAAATAAAATATATAAAGAAAAGGTATTAATATGAAAAATAAATATCCAAAATTTAGTGTAATTATAAGTGCTTATAATATAGAAGATTATATACAAAGAGCAATTAATAGTGTATTAAACCAAGATTTTACTGATTATGAATTAATAGTTATTAATGATTGTTCGACAGATAATACATTAGAAAAAATAAGGCAATATAAAAACATTAAAATTATTAATAATAAAAAGAATATGGGATTAGGTGCAGTAAGAAATATAGGAATTAAAAATGCAAAAGGTAAATATATCATACATTTAGATGGAGATGACACAATGTATGATAAATATGTGCTTAAAAAAATAGATAAATTAATAGGGGAAGAGGAATATGATATAGTATTTTTAGGATTTCAAGATGTAGGAGGCTCTGGAAAATTAAGAATTTCTACAAAAGAAAATTCTACAAAAGAAGCAAGAATATCTTGTGATACAAATTTTTCTGTTCCGAGTAAGTGTTGGAGAAGAAAATACTTAATGGAAAATAATATAAAATTTAAAAATGGTATATATTATGAAGATATGATTTATTCTATAAAAGCAACAATTTTAGCCCAAAAAATAGAATATGGTGATTTTCCAATTTTTAAATATTATAGGAATAGAAAAGGAAGTATAATGACTACACCTAATATTAAAAGATGTTCAGATATGTATAGAGTTGTAGCTGAGTTAATAGATTTGTATGATATAACACCAAAAGAATTAAGACCATACTTACTAAGTTTTATAAAAAATGAAACAAACAATATCTTACCAAAAGTAAAATTAATTATTAAAGCTATGGAAGAAAAATCAATTACACCAGCTTTACCAAAAAGGGATTATAAATTTGAGGAGTTATAAATGTATTTAATAGTAGGACTTGGAAATCCCGAACCACAGTATTCAAACACAAGGCACAATATGGGATTTGATGTAATAAACGAATTATCCAAAGAGTCTAATATAAAAGTATCAAAATCTAAATTTGATGCTTATTATGGCATGGGAGAAATTAATGGGAAAAAAGTAATACTTGTAAAACCACAAACTTTTATGAATGCAAGTGGAGAAAGTATTGCAAAATTTAAAAAATTTTATAAAATATCTAACAAAAATATAATAGTTACTTATGATGATATGGATTTAAATCAAGGAACAATAAGACTAAAAGCAAAAGGAAGCGCGGGAACACACAATGGTATGAAATCTGTTGTAGAAAATTTAAATACGGAAGAATTTATAAGAATACGTGTAGGAATAGGATCACCAAAATATAAAGACGATATTATAAATTATGTATTAGAACCAATTCCAAAAAGAGAAAGAGAAATACTAGATAATAGCATAAAAAAAGCAAAAGATAGCATATTAGAAATTCTAGAAAATGGAATTGATAAAGCAATGAATAAATTTAATTAAAGGCAAGGGAGATATCAATGCTAGAAATTATAATAAACAAAGAACCAAATAAAAAGAGCATCATGTTAGTAGAAAATGGAATATTAATAGAAAAACATGAAGAACATTATAATAGACAAAGACTAGAAGGAAATATTTATTGTGGAAAAGTAGAAAATGTGCTTGCAGGTATGCAGTCTGCATTTATAGACATTGGAGATAAAAGAAATACATTTATACGTTTAAAAGATCTATTACCAAAACAAGATGAGACAAAATGTGATGAAGAATATAAACTTCCAAATTGCAAAATAAACGAAATAGTAAAACAGGATATGAAAATATTAGTACAAGTTAAAAGGGATGGAACAGAAAAAAAAGGAGCAAGAGTTTCAACACATATTAATCTACCTGGAAGATTTACAGTTTTTATGCCTAACAGTAACTTTGTAACGGTATCACAAAAAATAGAGGATGAAAAAGAAAAAGAAAGATTGAAAACAATAGTTGAAGAAATAATACCAGAGGGAACAGGCGCAATAGTAAGAACCTCAAGTATAGGTATAGATAAAGAAACTATAAAAAAAGATTTAGAAGAATTAATTAAAAAATGGAAAAACATTAAAAAGGAATTTGAAGAATATAAATTAAATGGACCAAAATTAATATATGATAATAAAGCATTACTTAGAAGAACTTTAATTGATGTAATAGATAGAAATTTAAATAAAGTAATAGTTAATGATGTAAAAACGTATAAAGATGTAAGCGACATGTTAAAAAGTATGAATATGTTAGAAAAAATAAAGTTAGAATTAAAAGAAAACGAAAATCTTTTAAATATGTATTCGTTGGAAGAACAATTACAAAAGTTAGAAAATAGGAAAATCTGGCTTAGATGCGGAGGATTTATAACAATAGATAAAACAGAGGCATTAACAGCAATTGATGTAAACACAGGAAAATATGTAGGAAATAAAAATCTTGAACAAACTGTTTTTAAAGTAAATAAAGAGGCAACAATTGAAATAGCAAGGCAATTAAGACTAAGAGACATTGGCGGTATAATAATAATAGACTATATAGATATGTATGAGGATGAAAATAAAAATAAGATTATTGAGCTTTTAACACAAGAACTAAAAGCAGATAGAACAAAATCACAAATACTAGGATTTACTAAATTAAATTTATTAGAAATGACAAGAAAAAATATGTGTAACAATGAAGATTTTTAATATTTTCGTAAAAAGGGAGTTTTGTCCCTTTTTTTGACGAATTGAAACAAGAAAGAGGGAAAATATGAAAGTAGGATTTGTATCATTAGGATGTTCTAAAAACTTGGTAGATACAGAAATGGCAATAGGATTATTCAAAAACAATAATTTTGAAATAATTAATGATGTAGAAAAATCAGAAATAATAGTAATTAATACATGTGGATTTATTGAATCTGCAAAGGAAGAAGCAATTAATACTATATTAGAAATGGCAGAATACAAAAAAACAGGCAAATGTAAATATTTAGTAGTAATGGGATGTTTAGTTCAAAGATATGGTAAAGAGTTAAAAAAAGCTATTCCAGAAGTAGATTTATTTATATCAATAGATGAATATGCAAACTTTTGGGACAAGATTTGTAAGCTAATACATACTAATCAAGAAAGCAATGTTTGTAATGAATTGAACTATATGGATAGAGTAATTAGTACGGGAGATAAGACTGCATATTTAAAAATTGCAGAAGGATGTAGTAACAGATGCACATATTGTGCTATACCATATATTAGAGGTCCTTATGTATCAAGACCAATGGAGGATATTTTAGAAGAAGCAAAAAAATTAAGCAAAATGGGTATAAAAGAATTAATAGTAATTGCTCAAGATACAACTAGGTATGGAGAGGATTTATATGGTAAATCAAGATTAAGTGATTTATTAAAAGAGCTTTGCAAAATAGATGGCTTTGAATGGATTAGATTTTTATATGCTTATCCAGAAGCTATAACAGATGAATTAATAGAAACTGTAAAACAAAATGATAAGATATGTAATTACTTTGATATACCTGTGCAACACATATCAGATAAGGTATTAAAAGTAATGAATAGAAGAAGTACGGGTAAACAAATAGAAGATTTAATTATAAAAATAAAAAAAGAAATTCCAGATGTAATATTAAGAACTTCACTAATTGTAGGATTTCCTGGAGAAACAGAAGAAGACTTTACTAAATTATACAATTTTGTTAAAAAAGGATATTTTGGAAAACTTGGAGTTTTTACATATTCAAAAGAGGACGGAACTCCAGCAGCGAAGTTAAAGAATCAAATACATCATAATACTAAAAAGAAAAGATATAATCAAATAATGAGCGTAGCAAAGCAAGTTTCAAGTCAAAATCTTATATCTTGTATAGGAAATTCATATAATGTATTAATAGAAAATGTAACATTTGATAGAAAATTTTATATAGGAAGAACATATATGGACATACCAGAAACAGACGGTAATGTAATAATTAAAAATACAAAAGACAATTTACTAGGTAAATTTGTAAAGTGTAAAATAACACGGCATGCAAGATTATGATTTAATCGCAAAAATATGTGATTAATAAAATATAAGTATATTTTTTAAGCCAGATATAAAATGGAAGATAATACAAAAAGAGGAAAAATCCTCTTTTTGTTATATTAGCAACTTAAATCTTTTCTTTTGAATATTAGTATTGCCATACTTGAAATAGCTATAGCAATAGCAGAGATTTCTAATAAATTACTTGAACCTGTTTTTGGTGTTCCATCCTTTTTAGGCTGTTCAGGCACTTTTTCAGGAACAGTTTCTTTATATTCTTCACCTTCAACAGCAACATCACCAATATCATTACCTTGATATATAATGGTGTTATTTTTATCTGCAATAACTAATTTATTATCATTTATAAATACTTTGTTAGTACTATTTTCTGTATTTACTATTTCAAATTCTCCTACAGGATCGTTTGTATCAATATAAACTACATTATTCTTTTCAGTAGATGATAGACTACCATTCATTATTAATACTGGATCTGTATCTCCATCAGCAAGACTTGTTCCTCTAGCAATTTCTATACCATTATTAGTACCTTCTCTACCATTGTGACCTAAATGTAAGTTTACAACTTCAACTGTACCAGCATTAGCTAAAACTCCACCATAAGCACAATCTTTAATTTCTACATTGTCTAAAACAACATGGCCACCATTATAAGCTTGAACACCATATTTTACGCTATTACTTAAAGTAAGATCTTTTAAAGTTAATTTTGTACCTTTACCTGCTGTTATTAAAGTACTATTTTCTCCACTTGCTTGCCATTCATCAGTATTTGCAGATATAGTATGTCCATTACCATTGATAGTTAAATTTTTGCCAGCTATATCAATTGGAGCTTTTAATACTATATTAGTTGATAAAGAAATAGTATCATTATTACTTGCATTCTTAATTGCATCAACTAAAGAAGACTCATCATCTACAGAAGTATTTGTTGCATGAGAACAAATTGGAATTGCAATTAAAGCAAATAAAGATAATAAAAATAATAAAGATAATTTTTTGAAAACTT
>CANRFS010000019.1 GCA_947629965.1 uncultured Clostridia bacterium | reverse complement strand
GGAACATCTAGCACTACTCTTATCTTAAATACATAAGATAATGTTCTTACAAATTTACTCTTTTTAATTCTTTCCCACAATGATGGTTTAACTTCAAATCTTGTTTCTTCAATATAAGTATCTTCGACTGTTGGTTTTTCTTCTACTTTTTCTAGATTTTCTACTTTCTCTACTTTTTGAACTTTTTCAGCCTTTTGAACTTTTTCAGGTTCTTCTACTGGTGTAGGTATTCCTTTTAATGCTTCTGCTATTTCTATTCCTATATAACTTAATGCTTTAGATCTATCATCAATTCTTTCCATATCTATTTCAATATGTAAGTTTCCTTCAAGGTTCTGTATTCTAGCTTTTACTAATTTTACAGCATCTTCATAATCTTCTGGTTTTTTATTTTTGTATTTACCTATTATTATTAAAGCTTCAATTATATCTTCTGACATAACATTGCTTATTTGTTTTACTCTAGTCTTCCATTCTTTATCACTTGACTGAACTGCTTCAAATACTTCCTTTAATTCATTAGCTTTTGCTATGTTATGTTCTCTTTGTCTAATTAATTTTTCTATTTGCTTTGTATTCTCTTCAAACTGATTTGTAGCAAATTCTACTAACCCATATGCTGCCTTATAGACACTTGCTGGGAAATTTTTCTTTTTTGGATATTCTATTAAATATGTTTTTATTGAATCAATTAAATCTTTAAAGTAGGCATCATCTTCTAATTGTATAATTTGCTTTTTACTGTTTGGATTTATCATTTTTTGCACTTTATCAATATTCGATAAAATCTTTTCTTCTGTAATTATCATTTTTACGTTTACTATGCCCGGTTTATGGAAAAAAAGCATCGTAAACTCCCCTCCTTTTGTCCTAAGTAATATTCTTTTCTACAAAATGCCTAATAGGACTTAAAACATTTGTAATTTTTTACAGTCTTATTTTAATACAATTTAAACTATTCTGTCAATAGAGAAAAGTTCATTTTAATAAATTGTAACACAATTGTAATATTTCATTATGAATACATTCAAAACTCAATAGCTCGAACCATTATCTTTAATTTTGATAGTTTCTAGTATTCTTACTTATTTTTTTGAATTTCTGCATATCGTTTGATTTTCATTGTTGTTGTTTTTACAAATTCATCTTTTTTAATTTCTAAATTTTTTATTGCTTTATATGAAGTTAATTTATGATTTACTTCCTTAATTTTTTCCCATATAATATCGTGAATTTGTTCATCAGTTAAATCTTTTCCATGTTTTTCTTCTATTTCTTCATAATTTGGTATTACTTTAGCAGAAATTACTAATTCTTTTTCTCCTTCTATTTCTTTACCATATACCATACATTCTTTGATTTCTGGTATATTTCCAAGCATTAATTCTATTTCTTCTGGATATATATTCTTACCATTTTGTGTTACTATAACGTTTTTGCTTCTTCCTGTTATAAATAAGAAGCCATCCTCATCTAAATATCCAACATCTCCAGAATGAAACCATCTATTTCCATTTTCGTCTATTTTTATAGCTTCGTTTGTTGCTTCTTCATCTTCATAATATCCTATCATTAAGGTTTCACTTTTAATTAATACTTCGCCTTCGCCATTTTCGTTTGGATTATCAATTTTTAATTCTGCACATACAACAGCTTTTCCTGCAGATCCTACTTTTGGATCAAATTCTGGAGTTAAAGCTGCAATAGGAGCTGTTTCTGTTAAACCATATCCTTGCAAAAAGCTTATTCCTATATCTTGTACCCACTTACCTATTTTTGCATCTATTGGTGCTGCAGCTGATACTATTATTCTTAATTTTCCACCTAAATTGTCATAAATTTCTGAGAATACTTTTCTCTTTATATCTACTCCAACACTTTTTAACGCATTAGTTACATGTATCATAGAATTTACAAGACCTGTTTTACCACTTTTTTCAATTGTTGCATTTATTTTCTTATATAAACTTTCTATTAATAGTGGCACTGCAAGCATAGCTGTTGGCTGAGTTTCTTTTAAATTTGGAACTATGTATTTAAGTCCTTGGCATATTGCAATCGAGCATCCGTTTGCAAATGGTAATAAGAATCCTATTGAAGATTCATAAGTATGATGCAAAGGTAATACAGAAAATAATCTATCTGCCTCAGTTAATTTTACGTATGGACTTACTGCATTAATATTTTCTGCAAGATTTCTATTGCAAATCATAACTCCTTTAGCATTTGATGTTGTTCCAGATGTAAATATTAAAACTTTGAAGTCTTCTGGATTAATTTGTATTTTCATAAATGAATTGTCTCCAGAAGCAATCATTTCTTTACCTTCTTTTAAGACTGTGTTAAATCCAACTTCTCTTCCAACAAGTTTTTCATCCGAATTCATTTGAATAAAATATTTTACTTCTGGAAGATTATCTTGTATTTTTTTAATTACTTCTTTCTTCTTACCAGAATATATTACAGCTGATGCCCTTGAGCGTATTATTACATTTTGCATTTCGTTTGCTGGTAATTCTTTATCTGTAGGAACTGCAATACCTACTCCGCAAAGCATAGCCATATATGATACATACCAATTATATGTATTTTCACCAACAATAACTACTCTTTCATCTTTTAAATTATATTTATTGGTAAGTGCTGTACCAAGTGCTATTACATCGTCTGTAAATTCTTTGTATGTAATTTCTTTAAAACTTTCTTTAGGATTAAATTTTTCTAATATGCAGACATCATTTGCATATTTTTCTCTTGACCTTACAAATACCTCTTTTATTGTTTTATAATGTGTTTGTTCGTAATATTTACTTTTATCTTTTTCCTCATTATTTTTCTTTTTTAATGCTTCATAGTCTACTTTTACTTCGTCGATATTTTCTACATTTTTCATTTTAAATTTTGGAAATTTAAAATCTGGTATATTGAAATCTTTTAATATTCTCATATTTTTCTCCTATCTATTAAATTTAGCTTTAACATTATATATCATTTTTATCCGTTAATCAATATTTGAAATATTATTTAATTATAAAAGCTTACAACTGTTAGCTGTATATTTTAAATTACAACATATCCTTTTTCAGATTTAGTAAGTGGAATACACTCTGTTTTTGATATTAATACAGTATCCTCAATTCTAATTCCATATTTTCCTGGTAAATATATTCCTGGCTCATCTGTTACCACCATATTCTCTTTTAAAAAACTTTCATTCTTAGAATTTATAAAAGGTATTTCATGTATATCTAAACCTATACCATGGCCTAATGAATGGACTAATACATAATTATTTAATTTAAAGCTATCATCTACGCCTCTTGAAAGTGTTTTTATATTATAGTTACTCCTCATTACATCTAGAACATTTTTTTGATTTTTTAATACCAAGTCATATACTGGTTTTATTTCCTCTAATATACATCCCATAAATATAGTTCTTGTCATATCTGAACAATAGCCTTTGTATTTGCATCCCATGTCTATTAAAATTGGATCTGCATGTTTTACTGCTCTATCACTTGGCTCCCAATGTGGTATAGAAGAATTTTCTCCGCACTGCTACAACTGGATCAAATGATATTCCATCTGCTCCATGCGTTCTAAAATAATTTTCGATTTCTAGAGCTATTTGCTTTTCTGTCATTCCTTCTTTTATGTATTCTAATAAATGTTTAAAACAATTATCAGTAATTTCACAAGCTTTTTTTATTTTTTCTATTTCTTCTTCGCTTTTAATCATTCTTTGTTTTTCAATTATGTTTTCAGTTTCAACCATATTATTAATTCTATATCTTTGTTTTAATCTCTTGTATTGTTCATAAGTTACATAGTTTTCTTCAAACCCTATATTTTCACAAAATATAAAAAAGTTTTCTGCTTCTTCTTGGGTTACATCTCTCATATCTGCTACAATTATTTCATCATCAATTGTTAATGTTCTATTAACATCTTCTAAATACATAGTATAGGTTAAAAAGATGTTTTCTTTTCTTGTAATTAATAAAATTCCCTCCGATTTTATATTTGTAAGATATCTTATATTTACAGGATTTGTTACTATCATCCCCTCGAGATTTAAACTTTTTAATTTTTCTCTTAAAGCACGTATTTTATAATTCATAAATTGCACCTCCCCTAAAATTCGTCAAAAAATTTTGCACTCTTTACTTTTAACTTTTAACTTTGGTACTCTTTACTCTTTTGCTTTAGTAGTTTTAATTTATATTAATACATTCCTAAAGTAAAAATTTCCATCAGCATAGTAAATAAAATATTAAATGGAACAAATATAGTTATAATGGTTGATGTAACTATAAATGGACCAAATGGTATATATGTATTTGTACCTTTTCGTTTAATTATCATATAAACTATACTTACAATTGCGCCTATTAAAAATGATAGTACAGATATTACAATTACATTATTCAAGCCAAAAAATATACCTAATACTGCCATCAATTTTACATCGCCCATACCCATTGCTTCTTTTCCTGCAATAAGTCCTCCAATCAATGTTATAATTAAAAATATTCCACCACCTGCAAGCATTCCTAATAACATATTTATAGCTACATTTATATTAATAATTCCATGTAAAAATACAAATATTAAACCAATTTCAAACATTGTTAAATTTAGTCTGTTTGGTATAATTTGTTCTTTTAAATCTACAACAAATGCACACAAGAGCATTGGCAAAATAATTATGTATTTAATTAAATATAAATTTTCGGTAAAATCTGTGTGTAATCCAAATTTATATAATAAAGCAACATATCCTATTGCAGTTCCTAAAATTAATAAATAATTCGGAAGCATTGTCTTTTTATATTTTGAAAAATTTTCTTTAGAAAATATCTTTTTCTCTTCTAAAAAACATTTGTTACAATAATCAACAAACTGTCCTATTATTCCGCCAACTATTGCAAATACAGTATAATACAATATATGTACATCATTAAAATACATTTTTATCTCTCGCTTTCTTTTCTACCTTTTTTAAATACATGTTTATTATAATCTTTTCGAAAGGTCTTTTTACTCTTGTAACAAATACATCCTTTTTACCGAAGTGGTTTTGTAAGTATTGTAAACATTCCCATTCTGTTTCCGCCGAAGAACATCTGTCATTATTTGATCTCCTGCTACTGCAATATTTTTTGCATCTAGTTTTATTAAGTTCATTGCTCTTATAAATCCTTTTTTAAAAGGCTTCTTTGCAAAATTTATGTATTGCAAATCTAATTCTTTTGCTACACTCTTTACTTTCTCTATTTTATTAGTGTTAGATAAAATACATATCTGGATTCCAGCTTTTTTTAAATCATCACACCATTTTTTTGAACCATCTAATATTTTTAGATCAAAATCAATAAGTGTGTTATCTACATCTAATAAAAGTCCTTTAATATCATTTTTCTTAAGCAAATCTATTGTTATTTCTTTTACATTATTTAAATATATGTCTGGATAAAAAATCATCTGTCCCTCCACTATATGCCTATATATTATCAATATCTTTAATCAATGTCAAGATTTTGTAATAATGGTAATTGAAATTTTTCATCAATTTTGTTTATCAATATAATAAGAACCCCTACATAGAAACATTATTGTATTTCAATAAAAATAACTGTAAATTGAATTTTTAATTCAATTTACAGTGGTCGATTAAAATCTTATTATTAAAATTTCCAGGCTTAATTAGAAAGTTAAAGCCTACGATGCAGTTTCAAACTGTATTATAGGCGTTGCACTTTGTTCTTATAAACATATTAGATATAACATTAAACAACTAATCTAGAGTATCTATTAAGGTAACCTTAAAATATATGGCTCGTCAACAGTTCCAGTCCCCGCAATTACAATGGCAGTATCTTTAACCTTAACAATCCCATAAAGATCTAGCGAAATAGAATCGAAATTGTAATGTGTCTTCTCTCCGCTGTATATAGGCACCGAAGAGCTCCTTGTAAGCAGGTCCGCCCCGCAACGCTAATGTAAAAGACTCCACCACCAAACGAGGCCTTCCACCCGTAATCCTTCGCTTCATCAGGAGGGACGAATTTCGAATCGAAGCTCGGCAATAGGGCGCCACCAAAGCTCCCCATACTAAGTCCACAATTCACTAACGAAGAATAATCAGTGAGCTCTTTGTAAGAATCGAGTCCAACATTAACTCTTGGATCATCTATCAAACGACCGATCAAACCACTTGAAATTTTCGGGCATATCGGCCGGAGCAGTTAGCTTCGAGAAATTCGACCATTCTGAGAAGTCAGGACTAGAACAAAATGGTCGAATTGCGGCCATAACGTCGTCAGGCCCTTTAGATAACTTCGAATCCAAAGCTTCCCTTACACGTTCTGGACCATGGTTTTGAGAAGCGATAGCGTGCAAAGCACCTTCGTCAACAATCTCATTTCCATCGTAATTTAGATCATTGGCATTCACAGTTGGATCTTGTGATCCGAAAGTCATGTTTTCGATAGGTTCAACAGAGATTAGCTGTAAACCAAAACTAGAATCAGAGTCATATATAGCCTTCCATAATAAATTATTATATCTCACATAAGGTCCTTTTTTTTCTACTTCTGTTGCATTAGAATCTACTTTCAGCACTTCTGTTGCTAATTTACCTACATTTTCACCTTCTCCCCACTTTGATGATTCGTCGTTTTGGTCATCCGATGGATTATTTTCTAAGTATTCATCCAGTGAATCGTACCATTTGCCACCTATTTTTATTCTTCCTGTAAGTAAATCTTTTTCTTGTATTTTGGCTTCTTCTGTTTTCGTTTTTGCTTCTTGTGCTTTATCTATTAGACCTCCATTTAATGCTACACTTATAGTTACTGCTACTAGTATTAGCATTACGACTATTGTGATTATTAATGCTATTAGGGTAATGCCTGCCTTAGAATTTAGATTTTTGTGTTTGATATCTGGATTTTGTAATGGCGGACGGGACCCTCGTCCGCCCGTTAAAAATGAAATTTCTGTTTGCAATGAGTCTGTTTCTGATGCTTTTATTTCGGGCTGGTTCTTCGGAGTACATGCAGACAGAGCCATCTGCCCCTACAGGATTTTCATATAATTCATTGTAATTTTGCGTGATTTTTGTTTTTTCCTTTATTTTTGTTTCGTTCATGTGTCTTTCACTCCCTTCTTTTGTTTTTTTATATTTTTTATTATAAATTTTTATTATTTACTTTGGCAATAATTATGGCTATTTTATATAATTATTAATTTACATATTACTTTTATATTAATTATTAAAATTTATCCATAAAAAAAATGTAACCTCTGATTTTTATTTTTTTGGTTACATTTTTATCCTTGATTTATATATCAACAATTTTATTATTAATAAATGTCACTATTCATCAAATACTTTTATAATGACAATTCATAAGGGGCCTCTTTGGTTCCATTACCCTTAAAAACTTTGACCCCATCTTTTAGTCTTACAACAGGCACAATAGGTAATGTAATCAACTTTAAAATTTCTGCATCAAGATTATATCTAATCAATTCTGGTGGTCATCTACACCTAAAGTTATCGATTCAATCCTTCCATTGCATTTTTCTGAATCATCTACAATTAGTTGTATCCCATAACCTGAATCTATATAATAAAGTACTCTCCATAATATATTTTTACTTCTTTATTATAAATTTTGGTATTTGCTTTGTTAATTATTTAACGGTTTTATATGTGCAGTAATTTAAATGTTATTTATTTACAAAATCTATGATTTCCTATAACAACAGTTAAAGGTCTTGACCAAATCCATGCGCTTTTGGCCGTGTTTGGATTAAAATAATATATTGCTCCATAAGATGGATCCCATCCATTTATTGCATCTTGTGCAGCTTTTTTTGCTGTATTGTTTGGAGATAAATTTATTTGTCCGTCACTTACTACTGAAAATGCTCCAGACTGATATATAACTCCTGCTACACTGTTTGGAAATGATGAACTTTTTACTCTGTTTAATACAACTGAGGCTACTGCTACTTGTCCTGTATACGGCTCACCTCTACTTTCTGCATATACTAACCTTGAAAGTAAATTTAAATCTGAACTTGAATTTATTGCTCCTCCTCCATTATTTGAAGATGAATATATTCCCATCGCTTGAAGTGTTTTTGGTCCTGCTACTCCATCTACTGAAAGTCCATTTTTTGATTGGAACCATTTTACTGCAGATAAAGTTTGGGAACCATAAATCCCATCAACTGAACCATTGTAATATCCCCATCTTTTTAATTTTGTCTGTATTTGCCTTACTTCATCACTCCTAGAACCATATTTAGATAGTGCATAACTTATATTTCTATCTTCTCTAAAAAATATGTTATATGATAAGAATAATATTATTGATATTATTAATAAAGCTATAGCTATTATATTTTTTCTGTTCTTTAAAAGAATTTTCATAAAAAAACCACCTTTGGAAATTATTTTTTCCAAAAGTGATTTTTTTATTCTTAAGAAATTTTTTAAAAAATTCCCACTATTTCTCCATTTTCATCTATATCTATTTTTTCTGAAGCAGGTACCTTTGGAAGTCCTGGCATTGTAAATATGTTTCCTGTAAGTACTACAATGAAGCCTGCTCCTGTTTTTAGGATTACATTTTTTACATGTATTTTAAATGGATTTAAGCATAATAAATCTTTTGCATCATCAGACAAAGAATATTGTGTTTTTGCTATACACACTGGCATATTTCCATAGCTCTCTTTTTCTAATTTTTCTATTACTCTATTTGCTTCTTCTGTATATTCTACTCCGCTCTGCACCATAAACTCTTGTTGCAATTTTTTCTATTTTTTCTTTTATACTATCCTCTAAATTGTAACAGTATTTAAAGTTTGATGGCTTTTCACATAAGTCTACTACTTTTTCTGCTAAGTCTATTGCTCCTTTTCCGCCTTTTGCCCAGGCTTCTACTAAGCTTATATTTACACCTTTTTCTTCAAGTTTTTTTCGTAAATATTCTATTTCCTTATCTGTATCTGATGTATACTTATTTATTGCCACAATTACATTTAATCCATATATATTTTTTAAGTTATCTATATGTTTTAATAAATTGTGAATTCCTTTTTCTAGGTAATCAACGCTTTCTTCTTTTATATTCTCAATTGGCATGCCACCATGATATTTAAGTGCTTTAATTGTTGCCACACAAACAACTGCGTCTGGAGTTTTAGGTAGGTTCCTGCATTTTATGTCTAAGAACTTTTCTGCTCCTAAATCTGCACCGAACCCTGCTTCTGTTATACAATAGTCTGCAAGTTTCATACCCATTTTTGTTGCAATAACGCTATTACATCCATGAGCTATATTAGCAAATGGTCCACCATGTATAATTGCTGGTGTGTTTTCTAATGTCTGTACTAAATTTGGTTTTAGAGCATCTTTCAAAAGAACCGTCATTGCTCCTTCTGCTTTTAAATCCCTAGCTTTTACTTCTTCTCCTTTTTTATTATATCCTATAACTATATTTCCTAGTCTTTTCTTTAAATCTTCTAAATTTTCTGATAAGCAGAATATTGCCATTATTTCAGATGCAACCGTTATATCAAATCCATCTTCACGAGGCACTGCTCCTTTTTCGCCAGATAATGCAATCTCAACTTTTCTTAATGCTCTATCATTTAAGTCTACACATCTTTTCCATATTACTTTGTCAATTTCTAATTCGTTACCTTGAAAAATATGGTTATCTATTATTGCTGATAGTAAATTATTAGCAGATGTTATTGCATGTATATCACCTGTAAAATGAAGATTAATTTCTTCCATTGGAGCAACCTGAACATATCCTCCACCTGTTGCTCCTCCTTTAATTCCAAATACTGGCCCGAAGTGAAGGTTCCCTTAATGCTAATATTGATTTTTTACCTATTTGAGAAAGTCCATCTGCAAGCCCAATTGAAATAGTTGTTTTTCCTTCTCCCAAAGGTGTTGGATTTATTGAAGTTACAAGTATTAGTTTTCCATCTTTATCATTTTTCTTTTTTTCGTATAATTTGTTTGATATTTTTGCCTTATATTTTCCATATTGCTCAATATATTCTTCGTCTATTCCTAGTTTTTCTGCTATTTCATTAATATTTTTTAATTTTGCATTTCTTGCTATTTCAATATCTTCCATTAAAATTCTTCCTCCTGTATTTCATTATCCTTATTTACTAATATCGTAATTTTCTTTTCTGCATCTTCTAAGTATTTGCTAGCATTTTTAGAAAGTTCCATACCTTTTTCAAATTCTTTTATAGAATCATCTAAGTTCAATTCTCCTGTTTCTAATTTTTGAACTACTTCTTCTAATTCTTTCATTGTTTCTTCAAAGTTTAAATCTTTTCTCATTTTATCCTCCTAATTCTGTATTTCAAATGTTCCATTATTTACATCTACTAAATAATATGTTATTGCATGTGTTGTTTCAGTTTCTCTTACACATACTTTATATTTTCCTTCTGTGATACCTTCATACGAAAAATATACTTTGCTATCTGCACCCCAATCTTTTTTTACAATATCCATGGCTTTTTCTTCGTTACTTTGTTCTTTTTCAATTGTCTCTTTACTAACTTCCTGCTTATCATCTGCTGGAGGATTAGGTTCGTCTATATCTTCATCTTGAGTATTGTTTTCATTTTCCTCTTGAATATTATTTTCTACTTCATTGTTTATTTCATTATCAATTACAACATTATTTTCAATTTGATTTTCTATTGTATTATCTTCATTATTAAAAGCTAAGGTATTTTCATCATTATTTCTTATACTAATTAATCTAATTGATAATAATATAATGATTATGATTATAACTACAATTCCTAAAATTATTGCTATTCTTTTTTTATTCATATAATCTATTCTCCTTACTTTACATAACTTTTGTTTCTATCTTGCCATCTATCAATTTCAAATTTATTATATCATCTTTTTTTACATCTTTTATACTTTTTATTGTTTTTTTATTTTTTTCTGCTATTGCATATCCTCTAGTTAGAGTTTTTAGTGGGCTTAAAGTATCTAATTTTGATACTAATTCTACCTCATTAGTTTTTAAATCTTTTACTTTATTAGTTATATTCTTTTCTAAACTTTTAATCTGATTATCTAATATTATATATAATTCTTTAATTTTAGATGTTGGATCTGTAAATACTTTTGATGCCATACATTTTTGATACCTTAAAGTCATATACTGTATTTTCTTTTTTAACGCATTTTTATATCTGTCTCTATATGTATTTATTTTTCTTTTTATATCTTCAACATCTGGAACAGCTAGTTCAGCCGCCGCAGAAGGTGTTGGTGCTCTTAAGTCAGCTACAAAATCTGATATTGTAAAATCTGTTTCGTGACCCACTGCAGAAATTATAGGTATTTTAGAATTGTATATAGCTCTTGCAGTTATCTCTTCGTTAAACGGCCACAAGTCTTCTATACTTCCGTCCTCCTCTTGCTAATATTAAAACATCTGCTAAATGTTTTTCGTTCATCATTCTAATGCCATCGGCTATCTCAAGTTCTGCACCTTTTCCTTGAACTGGTACAGGAAATATTCTAATATAAACATTTGGATTTCTTCTTGTAGATACATTTATTATATCTCGTATTACTGATCCTGTTTGAGATGTTAATACTCCTATAATTTTAGGCATAAAAGGAATTTTTTGTTTGTGTTCTTTGTTAAAAAATCCTTCCTTTTCTAATTTGTTTTTTAATTCTTCATATTCTTTATATAAATTGCCTATTCCTTCTTGTTGCATGGCTTTTACATATATTTGATATACTCCATCACGTTCAAAGACCTCTACACTACCTAAAACAACTACTTTCATACCATCTTTTGGTACAAAATTTAAAGTAGCAGTTGATGATTTGAACATAATACACTTTATTAACGATTTATCATCTTTTAGTGTAAAATACATGTGTCCCGTGTAATGGTGTTTAAAATTTGATATTTCTCCCTTTACAAAAACACTTTTTAGATATTCATCCTCTGCTACTATTTCTTTAACATATTTATTTAAATAACTTACAGTGATTGGTTCTGGTCTCATTAGTTCTCCTTAACAACACTTGCTAGAATTCCATTTATAAAAGACTGAGATGTTTCTTCTCCGTATTTTTTTGCAAGTTCTACAACTTCATTAATTACAACTTTGTATGGTACTTTTTTGTATTTAATTTCATATATAGCTAGCTTTAATAGGGCTAAATTTATTTTTGAGATTCTTTCTATTTCCCAGTCCTTTTTTAAATTTTTAGAAATTTGCTCTAAAATATCTTTAGCATACTTATTAATCCCATCAACTACGTCTTTAATGTACTCTTGAGCTTCTCTAGAATCTATTTCATTGCTTTCAAAGAACATTGTAATATCTTCTTTACTTACTTCTTTTTGTATTTCTATTTGATATAGTAATTTAAATGCTAATTCTCTTGTTTTAGATCTGTTCATTTTTTCCTCCGCTTAAAATTTCTCCAAATATGATTTTATTTTATCTATTACAATTTCTTTATTGTTTTGAATGTAATTTCCTATAAATATTCCCGCTATTATAACTAGAATCCAAAGTAATAATATATGAAGCCTTAATAGTAATGCTAATAATGCTATTAATCCTCCAAGAATTGCTCCTCTGTATTTAATTATAAAATTCTTAAAATCTTCCATATTTACATCCCTTTTATTCTTTTATATTTGGTTCTTTTTTAACACTTATATTTTTTATTCTGATATTTACTTCTGTTACTTCTAAATCTAACGATTTTTTAATTGTATCTTTAACATTTGCCTGTAATTTATTTGATAACTCTTTTATTACTGCATCAGGATATACATATAATGTAATGTATATTTTTACGTGATTTTCTTCATCTACCTCTACTTTTGTCATAACATTTTCTGCACTATCAAAAGATTTTACTACAGCATTTGTTAAGCTTTCTATAGTATCTCTTGAAACAAGTAATTTACCGCTGTCATTTTCTAATAATATTCCATCTTTGCTACTTACTTTATCTTTTGAAAATGAATTAAAGAATATTGACTTCATTGCCAATAATATTAAAATTATTGATACTCCTAGAGTTATTCCTCTTGCTATTGTATCTGTTATTAGGAATTCTACACCTTCCATTGCTACATTTATATCTAGCCAACCAAATGATAGTATACACATTACAAGTGATAGTATTAATATAATTATTGAAAATATTACTAAATTAAATTTATCCAAAAATTTCATATTTATTTCTCCTCTTCTATCTCCTCTTTCTCTTCAGTCGTTTTTACTCCTTGAACATGAACATTTACATTTAATACTGTAAGTCCTGTCATTGTTTCTACAGCTTTTTTAACTCTGTTTTGTATTTCAAATGCAACATCTGGTATTCTAACACCATATTCTACAATAATATTAACTGTTATTTTTGCTTCTTTATTTGAAATTTCAACTCTTATACCTTTTGATAAATTTTTCTTTCCGCTTAGCACTTCTGTAATTCCACCTGCAAATCCGCCTGCCATTCCAGCAACTCCGCTTACTTCAGACACTGCTTTTCCTGAAATTACTGCAACAACATCATCTGCAATCTCAATTCCTTCTCCTGTAACTTCTAATTTTTCTTCTACTTCCTCATTATTTGTATTTTTTTCATCCATTTTATATTACCTCCTAAAAAAATTGATATACTTATATGCTAATATAAGTATATCAATTAACTAATTTTTTTACAACTATTTTTGAATTTTTTTTACTAATTTTAACCACATTTTTTATTTCAAATAAACAAATTTTATTATTTACATACTTCCTCAAATACATTGCTTAAGCATTGCATGCTTAAGATACATTGGTCTAATGTGTTTCCTGTTGCTCCCACCTCTATAATAAATGAGCCTGTTGTTAAGTGTTGATTATATCTAGAATTTCTAACTATTATAGGTCTAAATAACCCCGGATACATTTCGTTTGCTTTTTCTTGAATTTTTACTGCCATTTTTAAGTTTTGTTTCCATTTAGGATGTTCTAATCCTCCTCCATCCGTTCCCATTACAAACATCATTTGTGCGGCAAGTTTATCATTTATTTTTACTGTTGGTGCATACGAATTACTACTGCCGACAGCATCTCTATGAAGATCTATTACAATTTGTGTATTACTTCCTGTTAAGAGATCTTGAATAGTTTGCAATGATCTGTCATATGAACCCGAATATGCTGGATAGTCATGATATGTTGTATTATGAGTTACATTAAACCCTTTCTTTTTTAAATAATTTGTAAGTTCTGTTCCTACTCTTACTACACTTTTATCTAAATCTGTTGTTCTATAATTTCCGCTTGCTTCATATTCATAACCGCTTGCTTGGCGTATAGCTTTCGCAAGTATGTGTATGGTATATTAATATATCTTTTTTATTAGTAATTTCTACATCCGGCTTTAATATTTCTTCTGTCATATCATATTTACTTTGATTGTTTATTTTTACGCTACCATAAGTTGTTGTATATTTTGGCGTTATATTATTTTCGTCTACTGCTTCTGTAGTTGCATCTTTTGGAATTTCTTCCACATCATTTGCAAGTTCTTCTACATCATCTAAAGTAAGCTCGTTTTCGTTAATTATTAAATCTGTTTTTTTCAAAATGGACTTATCAAATATCCCGCTCTCCATTGCTAATATATCTTGGCTTGATAACAATTTGCTTTTAATTCCATCCGTCTTCTTATATGAAAATAGCGATATTGTTACATCTAAACAGTCCAAAAAAGTATAATTATTTATTTTTTCTACCCCTTCTTCTAAAGTTTCTTTTAATTTGTTTTGATTTTCTCTAGCATTTTTCGATACACCAATTAAATGTATACATATATATATTAAGCAAACTATCGCACCAATTTTAATTATATATTTAAAGATATCTTTAATATTTATAACTGCAATATTCATATAACTCTCCTAAATTAATCATTGCTAATATTTATTCTGATCTTTTAGTTAATATGAATAAAAAAAGAATAGAAAATATTCTATTCCTTTATTTTAATTTATCTATAATTTTTCCTATTTCTAGCTGTTCTTGTGTTCCTTCTTGCATATTTTTTAAGGTTAATAGTCCAGATTTTATTTCGTCTTCTCCTATTACTATAACGTATGGAACATTTAGTCTATCTGCATATTTAAATTTTGCTTTTATTTTTTTATCATCAAAATATATTTCTGTATTTATTCCTGCATTTCTCAACCTATTTGCTACTTCAATGGACTTACTTAAATCTTCTACCATTGATATTACTAAAACATCTGATATTGATTTTTTATTTGATTTTATTAATCCAATATCATTTAGTATAAAGAATAATCTTGTAAGACCTATTGACATACCTACTCCTGGAAGTTGCTTTTCTGTGTAGTATCCTGCAAGATCATTATATCTACCTCCTGAACATATACTTCCTATTGATTTATAGTCATTTAAAAATGTTTCGTATACTGTTCCTGTATAATAGTCAAGTCCCCTTGCTATACTTAAGTCTATTTCAAATGCTTCTTCTGGAATATTAAATAATCTTATGTATTTAACTACTTCTCTTAATTCCTCCACGCCTTTTTTGTATAATTCATTTTCTATTCCTAAATTGTTTAACTTTGCTAATTTTTCATCAGTTGTTCCTGTTATTTCTATAAACTCAACTATTTTATTTATGCTTTCTTCTTTCATATTATAG
>CANRFS010000018.1 GCA_947629965.1 uncultured Clostridia bacterium | reverse complement strand
AAAAGCACTATAAAATATATAGAAAAAGCAATATTTGCAAAGGAGCAATATATGAGTAAAATAGAATTATTATCACCAGCAGGGGATTTAGAGTGCTTAAAAGTCGCAGTACAAACTGGGGCAAATGCTGTATATTTTGGTGCTGAAGAATTTAATGCTAGGGTAAATAGTAGAAATTTTAATAAACAAGAATTAGTAGAAGCAATAGAGTATGCAAAATTAAGAGGTGTAAAAACGCATCTTACTTTGAACATATTAATTAAAAATAACGAGTTTGACGATGCACTTAAATTAGTAGAATTTGCATATAATGCTGGAATAGATGCAGTTATTATACAAGACTTGGGTCTTGCAAAAAAAGTAATAGAACTTTTTCCAGATTTAGAAGTACATAGTAGTACACAAATGACAATATATGATTTAGACGGTGCAAAAAAAATAAAAGAATTAGGATTTTCTAGATGTGTACTTGCAAGAGAACTTACAATAAATGAAATAGAAAATATATGTAAAAACACAGATATAGATATAGAAGTGTTTATTCATGGTGCTCTTTGCATTAGCTACTCTGGACAATGTTTGATGAGTAGTATGATTGGTGGAAGAAGCGGGAATCGTGGCAAATGTGCAGGAACATGCAGGCTTCCATATACTTTATTAAAAGATGGAATAGAGCAAGAAAAAGGATATTTACTTAGTTCAAAAGATGTTTGTACATTAGATGTTTTGCCAGAACTTATAAAAGCAGGAGTCAAATCTTTTAAAATAGAAGGCAGAATGAAATCAAAAGAATATGTTGGAATTGTAACATCAATTTATAGAAAATATATAGATTTAGCAGAAAGTGGAGAAAAATATGTAGTAGACGAAAAAGACAGAGAAAAGTTAATGCAGATTTTCAACAGAGGAGGATTTAGTACCCGGTTACTTAAAAGGAAAATTAGGAAAAGAAATGATGTACACTAAAAGGCCAAATCATATGGGAGTTTTAGTAGGTGAAGTTATTAGTTATAACAATAATAAAGGACATGTAAGAGTAAAATTAATTAAAGAACTAAATTTAGGAGACAGTATAGCAATTAAAGATTCATCATGTAAAATATCAGAACTTATGCAGGAAAATAATAATATTAAAACTGCAAATATTGGACAAGTTGTAACAGTTGGAAGAATAAAAGGAAAAATCTTAAAAGGAGATAAAGTATATAAAACTGTATCAGACAAATTAAATAAAGAAATAATACAATTAGCTAGCAAGGAAAATATTAAAAGACCAATAAATGCAAAAATAACTTTAAAAGAAAATACAAAAATAAAATTAGAAATAGAAGATTTATGGAGTAATGTAAAATTAATTGAAGTAGAAGATACAATAGTAAAAAAAGCAGATAATAATGGAATTAGCGTGGAAAGAATAAAGGAACAATTATCAAAAACAGGAAACACCACATTTGAAATTAACGAAATACAAGTAATTGCAGATGATAATATACTAGTTCCAATTAGTAGCTTAAATAGCATTAGAAGAAGTGCATTAGAAAAGTTAGAAGATAAACTAATACAAAGTTTTAAAAGAAATAAAAAAGTAGAACTAGACAGCAATAATGAAAATAAAAAAATAAATTCAGAAGTTAAAGTATCAGTATTATTAAATAATATAAAAGAAAATATTGATTATATCAAATTAACAGGTATTAATAGTATGTATGTGCCATTTAGATTCTTCTTATCAAACAAAGGAAAGGTAGAGGAAATCTGCAAACATTTTAATACTTATTTGTTACTTCCAGCAATTACAAAGAGCAATTATGAAAAGCTAATAGAAAGTAATCTAACAGATATTTTAAAAAAGAATATAAAAGGTATCGTTGTATCAAATTTATCTCATTTTAAAATATTAGAGAAATATAAAAATGAAATAAAAGATTTACAGTTAATTGGAAATTATACTTTAAACATTACAAATAATAATACTGTAAAAGAACTAGAAAATATGCAAATATCAAAATACATTGTTCCACCAGAATTAGACAAAGAAAGTATTCAAAGTTTGGCAGGAAATATTGAAAAAGAAATAATAGCGTATGGAAGGACTCTTTTAATGACATCAGAATATTGTGCGATAGGAACTTATAAAAATTGTAATGCAATATGTGAAAAGGGAAACTATAAATTAAAGGACAGGATTGGCTTTGAATTTCCGGTATATACAGACAGAGTAAATTGCAATAACTTAATATATAATTCAAAAATAACATCAATATCTTATAAAGATTTAAATGCAGATTCAATAAGAATAGATATTTTAGAAGAAACACAAGATGAAATACAAAATATAGTAAATATTCACAAAAAAGGAGATAGATTAGAAGGAGAAAACTATACTAATGGAAATTTAAACAGGGTGATTTAATCTATTAAAAATTGCCAAAAAGTATTTACAAATTGTAAAAATATGTTATAATAAAAATAGGAAATGGAGAATCCACAAACGTGGTTTGCCGATAAAGATATGAAAACACACCTGAACCGATCAAAGTTTACAGATGTGTTTTTTTATTTATTTACTCAAAATTATAACTACTATAATTAAGGCAAATATAATGATAGCTTCGGCAATTAAGACAAAAGAAAGTAGATATATTATTTCTAATAAAGCTGCTTCTATCATAATACCACCTCCAGTCTAAAGGCAAAGCCTTTTATATGTATGGTGGCAAACCACATCTGCTTATTCTCATTTCCTATGAGCAGTATTATACCAAAATATGGAAACAAAAGTCAATACAAAATGACAAAAACACAACTAAAAAATTTTTTTCATATTATATCTTAGGTGATATAATTGCGAAAGATAGATTATGATAGAGTAAAAGCAGTAGAATATGCAAAAAAATGGGCTTATAGCAGAAATCCAAATTACTATAACTTTGACAGTGTAGGAGGAGACTGCACAAGTTTTATATCTCAATGTGTATATGCAGGAAGCAAAGTTATGAATTATACCAAGAATACAGGTTGGTATTATAAATCAATAAACGATAGAAGCCCTGCATGGTCTGGAGTAGAATATTTATATAAATTCTTAATAAACAATAAAGGTATAGGGCCAAGAGGAAAAGAAGTGGAAATAGGCAAACTTGAAAAAGGAGATTTAATTCAATTAAGTTTTGATGGAAGAATATTTTCACATACGCTTATTATTGTAAATATTGAGGGACCTAAAACACTAGATAATATATATATTGCATCACATACTTATGATTCATATAATAGAAGAGTATCTTCATACAATTTTCAAGATATTAGATATATTCATATTGAAGGTGTGTGGAAGTGGTAAGACACAAATTTGCCAAAAAGTATTTACAAATTGTAAAAATATGTTATAATAAAGATAGGAAATGGAGAATCCACAAACGTGGTTTGCCAGTTAGTATGTAAAAAACACATCAAACCGTCAAGTTACAGATGTGTTTTTTATTGTCTATTTGCTTAAAATTATAACCAGTATAATTAAGGCAAACACTATAATAGTTTCAAAAGCTAGGCCAAATAAAAGTAAGTATATTATTTCTAATAAAACAGCTTCTATCATAGCACCACCTCCATTCTCACAACTTATGTTGTGGATTAAAAGTGGCAAACCACATCTGCTCATTCTCACTTCCTATAAACAGCATTATACCAAAATATGGAAATAAAAGTCAATATAAATTGCCAAAAAAACAAGAATAAAATTGCAAAATTAAGGCAAAATATAAATGGTGATTAAAATGGCGATTTCGTGGCTTAAATCTTCAAATGATAGAAAAAACTTTAAACTATTTAAGGGATTAGGAATGGATGTATATGAAATAGACGATTTAGAAAAAACAGATGAAAAAATCAAAGAACTTGTAGAACAAAAATATAATACTATAGTCATATCTAATGAAGTTGCAAGTTTTTCAGAAGATATAATAAAAAAATATACAAAAACACAGGACATAAAAATAATTATAGCACCAGGAAAAACAAATGACTATTAGAAATTTAAGAAGCATATATATTTATTATATAACGTAAATTGAGGAGAAAATATGACCTTTAAAGAAGAGATATATAATAATTTTGTGCGAGATTTTAGTAGTGTTTTAAGAGAAAAAACAAATAATTTAGAAATATCAAAACTGATTTTTTTGTGTATAGGAACAGATAGAGTAACAGGAGATAGCTTTGGTCCATTAGTTGGTTATAAATTAAAGTATTTATTTAAAAACGAAAAAAATGTTGAAATAATAGGGAGCTTAGACAATATAATTTGTAGGCATAACATATTAAAAATAATAAATGATATAGAAAATTTATATGATGAGCCTTTTTTAATAGCAATAGATGCAGCTATATCTAATAAAACAGATATAGGAAGAATAGTAGTATCTAAAGATAAAATGAATGTCGGTAGTAGTTTAAACAATAAAAATATATATGTAGGTAATATGAGCATAAAAGGAATAGTATCAAAAGATTTTCATAATCCAAAATATAATTTTAAGCTATTGCAAAATACGTCTCTTAATTTAGTAATGAAAATGGCAGATTCAGTGGTACAAGGAATATGTGATGTTATTAATGTATAATCCTACAAAAAATGGAAAAAATTTATATAGAGAATTTTTAGTAGGAGGATATAAATGGATACAGAAATGATGAAAAATATGGTAGTGCTTAAAAATTTACCATCTAATATTGTAGATGAGGCAATAGTTATTTTAAAACCAAATATAAAATTAAAAAATTTAAATACAGTTGAAAAAAATAAAAATCAAAAAATAAAAAAGGAGAAATCAGAAAATACTAAAAAATATATTTTAAACGAGGCAGAAATGGTTATAGGAAACTATATATCTAAACTAGAAAATGATAAAAATAAAGATATAAAAGTGAACAAAAGCATAGAAATTAAATGTAAAAGATTAAAAATGGTATCAGTGTTTTTAGTAATTGCACTTTTTGCTAGTTTTTTGATTAGATAAATTTTTGTTTAAGCGTTCTAAATACTTCTTTCTTTGAATATATTGTAAAACAAAATATATTACAAAGGAAGAGGTGTTTTTTTATGGAAAAAACCTTGAGCCCTGATGAGAGAATAAGAAGGGCAGAAGAAATATATTATAGAAGAAAAATGCAAGACATAACAAGAAAATCAGCAAGAGTTAATGTAACTAATAAAAAAGAGTTTAGTTTATTTAAAAAAATGGTAATACAGATACTCGCATGTATTTTAATATATGTAGGTTTTTATATAATAAAAGAAAAAGATTATATATTTTCGGAAAATGTAATACAAAAGGCAAATGAAATACTATCATATGATATTAATGTTAAGAATTTGTATGACAAAAGCATGGAATACATAAATGGTTTTATAACTAATAATACAAATATAGGACCCGAGGAAGAAGTAGAAAATATAAGTAATACAGAGGATTCTGAGAATAAAGAAGAAAGTGTAAGTAGTACAGAGGATTCTGAAGGTAAAGAAGAAAATGTAGTTGATGAAAATTCAAACAATGAAGAAAATAATGAAGCAGAAGAAAATATTGGCGGAGAAGATGTAGAAGTAAAAGAAGAAAAAGAGGAAAATCTTTCACAAATGGAGAAAGATGCAAAAGCTATATTAGCAAGCAAATCATTAATAATACCACTAAAGGGAACGATTACATCAAGGTATGGATTAAGAAATCCAGAAAATCCCAAGGTTCCAAAAAACCATACAGGGATTGATATTGCAGCAAATGAAGGAACTGTATTTATAGCCTCAATGTCTGGAGTAGTAGAAGAGGTATCAAGCAAAGGAGATTTAGGTAACCATGTAAAAATTACGAGTGATGATGTTATGACAGTTTATGCTCATTGTAAAACTATATATGTAAAAAAAGGAGATTCCATAAAACAAGGACAAAAAATAGGAGAGGTAGGAACAACAGGAAATACAACTGGTCCACATTTACATTTTGAAATAAGAAAAGAAAATAGATATGTTAATCCAGATTTAATATTAAAATTTGAATAATATTGAATGTAAGGGAAGTGATATTGATGCAAATAAAAGTTAATTTGCAAATATTTTTATTTATAATATTATTTACATTAACACATCAAATTGAAATATATGGTTGGATTATGCTATTTGCATTTATTCATGAATTAGGACACATGGTGACAGGAATACTTTTAAAACTAAAACCAAAATCATTAAACTTTATGCCTTTTGGAATAAGTATTACTTTTGAATCATACGAATACAAAAGATTAATAGAAATAAAGAAAATTATTATAGCATGTGCAGGACCATTAACTAATATAATAATTTGCGTTATAGCAAGTTTATTACATATAGAAGATAGTACAAAGGAGATTATAATATATTCAAATATACTAATAGCTTTATTTAATTTAATACCATTATATCCATTAGATGGAGGAAGAATTTTAAAAGGAATAGCTAGGTTAAGATATAAAGAAATAAAAGCAGATGAAATAATAAATACTATTTCAAATATAGTAATAATAATTTTAACTGCAATATCTAGTATAATGATTTTATACTTAAAAAATATATCAATAATATTTATATTAATATATTTATGGTTAATGATAATAAAAGAAAATAGAAAATATAATATTAAAAAAAGAATGTATAAAATCTTGCAAAAAAACAAGCAATGTATTGACATTTGAAAATTTAAGTGTAAAAATAAAGATAGAATAATTATGTGGAGGAACAAATGATAAATATAAAATCTAATAAAGGTATTACAATTACGACCTTAGTAATTGCCATTATTATAATGCTTATATTAACAGGAACTATTGCATCAAATATAACTAAATCAAATGGTGCAGATAGATATAACAATATGAAGGCAGACATTATTCTTATTAAAGACGAAGCTTTGCTGTATTACAACAAATATAATGAAACACCTGTAACTGAAAGAGCTATTGAAGTGTCTGGAGTAACATATCATGAAGTAGATCTCCAAAAATTAGGTGATATAACACTTAATTATGGGTCGGAATATAATAAAGGAGAAAATTTAACGACATCATCGGATGTATATGTAATAGATAATAACTTAAATGTGTATTATCTAAAAGGTATAAAAATGTCAGGTGATATATACCATGAAATGTAAAATTTGTTAAATTTAAATATCACTTTTGTATTTAATGAATAATACAAAGGTGATATTTTTTAGCCTTTTTGTATCATGGAACTGTATAAAAAATCTTTCAACTGGTAAAAATATGTACGAATTACATATTTTAAGAGGTGGAAGATTTTGAATAATAGAAAATATAAATATTTAAATATAAAAGGAACAGTTTTAGATAATTATCAACTTCAAAATTATATGGAAAAAGTTGCAATTAACCATGATGTTAAAAACAATTCAGAAAAGTGGACATATCCAATTCCACGACTAAAAGATAATTTTAAATTCATTGAAAAAACTTATGAATTATTAACAGAGCATTTAAAATTAAAAATAGATATACATCCGGCAGGAGAATGGCTTTTAGATAATTTTTATATTATCGAAGAAACATACAAAACCGTTATATTAGAAGTAACTTTAAAAAAATACAAAAGTTTTCCAGGAATCGCAAATGGTATGTATAAAGGGTATGCAAGAGATTACGTTTTAGCATCAGAGCTTGTTGCATATACTGATAATAAAATAAATGATGAAATTTTAAGTTTAGCAATTAGTGCATATCAAAGACGAAAATTATTAAGTATGGAAGAAATATGGAATTTATGGATTTTTTTAAGTATTGCGCTAATAGAGAATATAAGAAATATTTGCGAAAAAATATATTCTGCACAAATGCAAAAATATAGAGTAGAAAACATAATAGAAAGATTAGTTGAAAGAAAAACAAGTAATAATTATATATTTGGAAACTTAAAAAAAGAAAATAAAAATTATAGTATGTATAAAGAAATGAAATATCCATTTATAGAATATATGTCATACAAACTAAAAAGATATGGAAAGCAGGGTCTTCCATATCTAGAGATATTAGAAGAACAAGTAAATAAAATGGGTACGACAATTTCAGAAGTTATACAAAAAGAACATTATGATATAGCTATTTCTAAAGTATCTCTTGGAAATAGCATAATGAGCTTAAAAGAAATATTGAGAGTTAATTTTTTAAATCTATTTGAAGAAATAAATGGAGTAGAAGATATATTAAAAAAAGATCCAGCTGGTATTTATCAAGATATGGATTATAAAACAAAAGAATATTATAGAAATGAAATAAAACAAATTTCTGAAAAGACCAAAATTTCAGAATTATATATTGCAAAAAAGGCGGTAGAAATTAGCAAAAAGTATGTAGATGATGAAAGTTTAATAAATAGAAAAAAATCACATATAGGATATTATTTAATATCTGAAGGAAAAAACGAACTATTAAATGCTCTAGGGATAAAAAGCAAAAATTATATATCAAATACTAATAAAGCTAAAATATATATTTTTACTATATATTTCATAACAACAATACTAGCAGGATTAATAGGTGGATTTATTTATTATGAAAAAAGGAATTTTTTAATAGCAATAATAACAGCTATTATTTTATATGTGCCTATATCAGAAATTTTGCAACAATTTGTAAACTACATTTTAAACAAAAAAGTAAAACCTAAATTAATCCCCAAAATGGACTTTTCTGATGGAGTTCCAAAAGAATTTTCTAGTTTTGTTGTAATACCTACTATTGTTAATTCAAAAGAAAAAGTAAAAGATTTAATGAAAAAATTAGAAGTATATTATTTAGCAAATAAAAGCGATAACTTATATTTTGCTCTTCTAGGTGATTGCACAGCAAGTAAAAACGAAAATGAAGATTTTGATGAAGAGGTAATAAATGCTGGATTAGAAGAAGTAGAAAAATTAAATAAAAAATATCCGCAAAACTTTGATAAAGATTATCCAAAGTTTAATTTTGTATACAGAAAAAGAACATGGAACCCGAGCGAAAAATGCTATTTAGGTTGGGAAAGAAAAAGAGGACTATTATGCCAGTTCAATGAATTTTTAACAAATGGAATAAATAAGTTTAGAATAAATACGATTAAAAATTTTATACCTAACAAGATTAAATATGTTATAACACTTGACTCAGATACAAATTTAAGCCTAGGCACAGGGCTTGAATTAATAGGTGCAATGGCACATATTTTAAATGAGCCAATTCTAGATAAAAATAAAAATTCTGTAATAGATGGGCATGGATTAATGCAAGCCAGAGTAGGTACAAATTTAGAAGCATCGAGAAAAAGCCTATTTACCAAAATTTATGCCGGACTTCGGAGGAACCGACTCATACGCAAATGCTATATCAGATATATATCAAGACAATTTTGATGAGGGAATATTTACAGGTAAAGGAATATATGACTTAAAGGTATTTCATCAAATACTATGTGACGAAATTCCAGAAAACACAGTGCTTAGTCATGATTTGCTAGAAGGAAATTATTTAAGATGTGGACTTGTTACAGATATTATGCTTTTAGATGACGTTCCTAGTAAATACAATAGTTATATATTAAGGCTAAGTAGATGGGTTAGAGGAGACTGGCAGATAATAAATTGGCTCAAAAATAAGATACAAGTAAAAAATGGAAAAAGAAAAACTAATCCATTAAATACACTTTCAAAATTCAAGATATTAGATAATTTAAGAAGAAGTATCATTCCTATTGCTGTATTTCTAGGACTTATATTATCACTTGTATTAAAATTATTCACAGATATAAAAGTATGGGGAATTGTTATTATATGTTTAGTCTCATATATTTTTCCAAGCTTACTTGATGTATTAAATTATATTATCTTCAAAGAGGGAAAAGACTCAAGATTTATATATGCCTATAAAAGCATATCAAAAAATATAAGTTCTATAAAAGCAAGCATTTTGCGAGGAATATTGGAAATAGCTTTCTTGCCACACAAAGCATATATAAACATAACAGCTATTATAAAAACAATATATAGGATGAAAGTAAGCAAGATGAATTTACTTGAGTGGCTTACAGCAGAAGAAGCAGAAAAACAAGCTAAAACAGATTTAACATCATATTATAAATTTATGCTTGTAAATGTAATATTTGGAGCTATATTTTTAATATTTGGACTAATCAAAACACAGATATTTGCTGTAATTGGTGGTATTATATGGATATTTGCACCATTACTTGCTTGGTATATAAGCATGGATATAAAGCAAGAGCCTGCAATTGAAAAGGTATCTGCTGAAGATAAAGAATATGTTTTAGAAATAGGCAAAAAAATCTGGCAGTATTTTAAAGAATATATAAACGAAGAAAACAATTATCTTCCACCAGACAATTATCAGGAAGGACGAAAAAATAAAATAGCCCAAAGAACATCATCAACAAATATTGGGCTAGGGCTTCTTTCGGTTATATCAGCATATGATTTAAAATATATAGAAAAAGATGAAGCGATAGAATTATTATACAAAATGCTAGAGGCAATTACAAAACTTCAAAAATGGAATGGGCATTTATATAATTGGTATAACACAAAAACATTAGAACCATTAACACCAAGATATATTTCAACGGTTGATAATGGAAACTTTATAGGATATTTATATACTACAAAACAATTTTTATTAAATGCTATGGATTTAGAATACAAACAGCCAAATGTTAAAAATAGAATAGAGCAAATGATTAATAACATAGACAATATAATAGAAAATACAGATTTTACAGTTTTATATGATCACAAAAAAAGATTATTCTCTATAGGATTTGATGTAGAAAAAAATATGCTTACTAATTCATATTATGACTTACTTGCCTCAGAAGCAAGACAAGCAAGTTTGGTAGCAATTGCTAAAAAAGATATACCTGTTAAACATTGGAGTAGTTTAAGTAGAACATTAACAAGTCTTAATAAATACAAAGGACTAATTTCATGGTCTGGAACAGCATTTGAATATTTAATGCCAAATATAAATATAAAACAATATGAGTCTAGCCTTTTAGATGAATCATGTAGATTCTTAATAATGAGTCAAATGGAATATGCAAAAAAATTGGGTATTCCTTGGGGAATATCAGAGGCGGCATTTAACTTAAAAGATTTTAATAATAATTATCAGTATAAATCATTTGGAGTACCATGGCTCGGCTTAAAAAGAGGACTAGAAGATGACATGGTAGTTGCACCATATTCTGTATTCTTAAGTTTAAATTATGTACCAAAAGAAGCAATACAAAATTTAAAAGAATTAGAAAAAGAAAATATGTATGGTGAGTATGGATTCTATGAATCAATAGATTATACAATTTCTAGATTAAAATATGGAAATAAGTATGAAGTAGTAAAAACATATATGGCACACCATCAAGCATTAAGTTTGCTATCAATTAATAATTTTATAAATAATAATATACTAGTAAAAAGATTTATGGATAATCCAGAAATAGAAGCAATTGACATTCTTTTGCAAGAAAGAATTCCAGAAAAAGCAATTATTACAAAAGAGAAAAAAGAAAAAATACAAAAAGTGAAACCAAAAGATTATCAGAATTATATGGAACTTGTATACACAAAAATAGAAGAAAATTTAAATAAATCAAATGTTATATCAAATGGAAGCTATACAATATGCACAAAAGAAAATGGAGAAGGATTTAGCATATATAATGGAATATTAGTAAATAGATATAAAGAAACAGCAGATTATAAACAAGGCATATTTTTCTATTTAAAAGATGTACAAAATAAAAGAATTTGGATAAATACGCCAATAGATAAAGAAAACAGAGGAGATAAATACACAGTAGCATTTGCACCAGAGAGAAGTAAATTTGTAAGAACAGATGCAGATATAGAAAGTACTACTAAAATTATTGTATCACCAGATGATCCAGTAGAAATAAGAAGGTTAGAACTTAAAAATAATGGTGTGCAAGAAAGAACATTAGAAATAACAAATTATTTTGAGCCAGTACTTTCACGGACCTATGCAAGACTATGCACACATGGCATTCAATAATCTATTTTTAATATTTGAAAAACTAGATAATGAAAATATATTAATAAAAAGAAAAAAACGTGGAGCAAACGAAAAAGACATGTTTTTAGGAACATCATTTTTTACAGAACATGAAACAATTGGAGAATTTGAAATAGAAATAGATAAAGAAAAGTTTTTAGGTAAAAAGCAAAATCTAATACCAGAGATGGTAAGAGATTCAAAGCCATTTTCTCAAAATGTTGGACTTGTAACAGATCCAGCACTTGCAACAAAAAGAACAGTAAAAATAATGCCTGGTGAAAAAATTACATTTGATTTTATTGTCTGCATATCTGATCAAAAAGATTTAGTTTTAGAATTATTAGAAAAATATAAAAATACCAATGTTGTTACAAAAACATTTGAACTGGCAAGAGCAAAAGTAGAGGCGGAAAGCATATATCTTGGACTTAAAGGCACAGATATAGAAAAATATCAAAAGCTATTATCATATATAGTATTTAATAATCCATTGAAAAAGCTGACACTTGGCAACTTACCTAAAAAAATTTATTCACAAAGTAATTTATGGAAGTATGGAATATCTGGAGATATACCAATAATTTTATTAAAAATAGAAGACTTAAATGATATGTATGTAGTACGAGATATGCTAAAAGCACATGAATATTTTAGAAGTAAAAATATAATAGTAGATTTAGTAATATTAAATAGTGAGCCAAATTCTTATGAACAGTACGTAAATTACGAAATCGAAAATGCAATATTAAATAAGCAAATGGAATATTTAAAAAATATATCAGGTGGAATATTTATAATAAATACGAATCAAATTGAAAAAGAAGATATAGAACTTTTAGAATTTAAAGCGAATGTAATTATAGATGCGAAAAATGGAGATATAAAAACAGTTATAGATGATTTAGAAGAGGAATATTTAAAGAAAATTAAAGATATAGGATTAGATGCAAAACCAGAATATGCTTTGCAAGAGCAAATAAACAATAATCAAAATATAGATATGTATAATTTAAAATATTACAATGAATATGGTGGATTTTCTGAAGACCGGATTAGAATATATAATAAAATTAGACAAAGAAAATAAACTTCCTAGTGTTTGGAGTATGATACTTGCAAACGAAACATTTGGTACAGTAGTAACTCAAAACTTGGGAGGATTTACTTGGCATAAAAATAGCAGATTAAATAGGCTATCTGCTTGGAATAATAACCCTGTAATGGACTTGCCATCAGAAATTATATATTTAAAAGACTATAAAACAGGTAAAAAGTGGAGCATGTCAGATAACATTAATGCAGAATCAAATGAAAGTTATATAATTTATGGACTTGGATATGTAAAATTTAAATCTACTCAAAATAATATATCGCAAGAATTAGAAATATTTGTTCCAAAAAAAGATAATATAAAGATAAATATATTAAAATTAAAAAATTTAGAACCAAATAGAAGAAATATAAAATTAGTATACTATATAAAGCCAGTACTTCGGAGAAGATGAAATAAAAACAAATGGATATATAGAAGTAACTAAAGACAATAATTTAGTCATTGCAAAAAATTTATATAAAGATAGTTTTAAGGAGACAGTTGCATTTGTATCAAGTAGTGAAAATATAAAATCATACACAGGTAGCAAAGACTTTTTTATAGGAAAAGGAAATTTAGCAAGCCCAGAAGGCTTAGATAAAGTAACATTAGATAATTCTTCGGGACTTGGAGAAAATTCATGTATTGCAATAGAAATGCAAATAGAATTAGAAAGCTTTGAAGAAAAAGAAATAATTCTTCAATTCGGAGAAGAAAACTCAGTGCTTGATGCAAAAGATTTATCATATAGATACTCAAAAATATCTTATTGTATGCAAGAACTAAACGTCGTAAAATCATTCTGGTATGAATTATTAGGCAGAGTGCAAGTAAATACACCATTAGAGTCATTTAACATTATGATAAATAGTTTTGCAAAGTATCAAACCATTGTATCAAGACTATGGGCCAGAAGTGGGTATTATCAATCTGGAGGAGCCATTGGCTTTAGAGATCAGCTACAAGACTGCATAGGCTTAAAATATACAGACATAGAACTTATGAAAAAACAAATTTTAATTGCCTGCAGACACCAGTTTATAGAAGGCGATGTTGAGCATTGGTGGCATGAAGAGACGAATAGAGGAATAAGAACAAGATTTTCAGATGATTTATTATGGCTTTGCTATGTAGTATTTGAATATATAAATTATACAAACGATTATAGTATTTTAGATGTAGAAGAAAGTTATGTAGCAGGAGAAGAACTTCCGGATGGAGTAGATGAAAGATATGATGAGTATTTAGAATCAAATATAAAAGAAAATGTATACACTCATTGTATTCGTGCAATTGATAAAAGTCTAAACTTTGGAGAAAATGGACTTCCAAAAATAGGGTCAGGAGACTGGAATGATGGATTAAACACAGTAGGAAACAAAAAAAAGGGAGAAAGTATATGGCTTGGATTCTTTATTTACAACATACTAGAAAAATTTATCCCAATATGTAAAAGGCGAAATGATATTGAAACAGCAAAAATATATGAAGAAAAAAAGGAGGCATTAAAAAAAGCTTTAAATACTGCTGGATGGGATGGAAGATGGTTTAAAAGAGCATACATGGATAACGGACAGCCACTTCGGAAGCATTGAAAACGAAGAATGTAGAATAGATAGCATATCTCAAAGTTGGGGCGTAATATCTGGAGCAGCCGACAACGATAAAAAATTTATTTCAATGGAAAGTTTAGAAAATCATTTAATAGATACTGAAAATGGAATTATAAAGTTGCTTGATCCACCGTTCAACAAAACAAAGTTAGAACCAGGTTATATAAAGGCATATCTTCCAGGCGTAAGAGAAAATGGAGGGCAATACACACATGCAGCAATGTGGGCAATAATAGCATTTGCAAAACTTGGATTTGGAGATAAAGCAGTTGAATATTACAAAATGATAAATCCGATTGAACATTCAAGAACAAAAGAAGCAGCAAAAAAGTATAAGGTAGAACCATATGTAATTGCAGCAGATATCTATGGAGCAAACAATTTAGCTGGTAGAGGTGGATGGACTTGGTACACAGGGTCTAGTAGTTGGTTCTGCAAAGCTGGATTAGAAGATATATTAGGATTAAAAGTAGAAGCGGGAATGCTTAAAATAGAGCCATGTATATCTAGCAGATGGGAAGGTTATAGTATTAAATATAGATACAAAACAAGCATATATAATATTAATGTGAAAAATCCAGAGGGAAAATGTACAGGCGAAAATCAACAATTTTATTTAAATGGTAAAAAAATAGAAGAGAAACAAATCAAACTAGAAGATAACGGAACAATAAATGAAATAGAAATAATTTTGTAAAACTAGCAAAAAGGGGGACAGACCCCCTTTTTGCCAAAAAAAGAGCGTTAACCTTAGGGAAATAAAAAATCCAGCATATAAAATATTTGTCATATTTTTGTAATAAATTTGTAAAAAAAACTTGTCTAAAATTCTGTAATATGATATAAGTAAGTTAATAAAAGTCGTAATTGAGAAAGGTGGGACTTTTGTGGAAGAAATGGAAGATAAAAAAACTATATTAATAGTAGATGATGAAAAACCTATAGTGGATATTCTAGTATATAACCTTGAGAAGGAGGGTTACAATACTTTAGAAGCAAACGATGGACTGGCAGCAGTAGAAATAGCTTTAAATAAAAAACCA
>CANRFS010000017.1 GCA_947629965.1 uncultured Clostridia bacterium | reverse complement strand
TTTTGGTGAAGAAGGACGTCTTGAAAAAATTATATTAAACTATTTTACAGTAATAAATTAAACAAATTACAATTTATGGAAAGGATAAAATATGAACGTAGAAGAAATTAGAAAAGATTTTCCTATATTGGAAAATAGAAAAATTGCATATTTAGACAGCGGAGCAACTACTCAAAAACCGCTTCCTGTTTTAGAAAAAATAGATGAGTTCTATAAAACATATAACGCCAATGTGCATAGAGGAGCGTATTCGCTAAGTATTGAGGCGTCCCAAATGTACGAAAACGCAAGAGCAAAAATTGCTAAATTTATAAATGCTAGATTTCCAGAAGAAATTATTTTTTCTAAAAATGCAACAGAAAGCCTAAATTTAATATCATATTCTTATGGACTAGAAAATCTAAAAAAAGATGATGAAATAGTTATTTCAATAATGGAGCATCATTCTAATTTAGTGCCATGGCAAAAGGTTTCAAAAGTAACTGGAAGTAAGCTAAACTATATGTATATAAATGATGAGTTTGAAATATCAGACGAAGAAATAGAAAACAAAATTACAGATAGGACTAAAATAGTTGGAATTACGCACATATCAAATACATTAGGAACTATAAATAATATAGAAAAAATAATAAAGCTTGCACATAAAAAAGGTGCAGTTGTTGTTGTTGATGCTGCTCAAAGTATTCCACACATGAAAATTGATGTTCAAAAATTAGATGCTGACTTTTTAGTTTTCTCAGGGCATAAAATGCTTGCACCACTTGGAATTGGAGTTTTATATGGTAAGAGAGAAATACTAAATAAAATGAGTCCTTTTATAATGGGTGGAGATATGATAGAATACGTTTATGAACAAGAAACTACCTTTGCACCGCTTCCAAATAAATTTGAGGCAGGTACACAAAATATAGAAGGTGTTATAGGATTAGCTGCAGCAATAGATTATATAGAAAAAATAGGATATGATAAAATACAAGAAATTGAAAAAGATTTAGTCTCATATGCAAGAAAGGAACTTTCAAAGCTAGATTTTCTTGAACTATATTTAACACCAAATGAAGAAAATCATTCAAGTGTTATATCATTCAATATAAAAGGTGTACATCCACATGATGTTGCAAGTATATTAGATGGTGAAGGAGTGTGTATACGCTCACGGAAATCACTGTGCACAACCTCTTATGAGATATCTTGGAATAGACTCAACTTGTAGAGCAAGCTTTTATTTCTATAATACAAAAGAGGATGTTGATAGACTGATTGCTGGACTAAACAAGGCTTATGGCATGTTTAAGAAATATATAAATAAGAAATAAAATGCAAACAATCATTGAAAATATAAATAATTTGCAATGTATTGCAAATTATTTATAAATGTTATATAATGATATTGGAGGCGATATTATGATAGAACGAAAAGAATATATAGAGAAATTAAAAAAATGGAAAGGTAAAGATTTGATAAAAGTAATAACAGGAATAAGAAGGTCTGGAAAATCAACTTTATTTCAGCTATATATAGAATATTTAAAAAGTCTAGGAATAAATGACGATCACATAATATCAATAAATTTAGAAAATCCAGAATATGAATTTGAGAACTATAAGAGCTTATATAATTTTATAAAAGAAAAAATAGTTGATAAAGATCAGTATTATGTTTTTTTAGATGAAGTACAAAATGTAGATAAATTTCAAAAAGCAGTTGATGGATTATATATAATAAAAAATGTGGATATTTATATAACAGGCTCTAATGCTTATTTATTATCAGGAGAACTTGCAACACTATTATCTGGAAGATATATAGAAATAAAAATATATCCATTATCTTTTAAAGAATATGCGAGTTATTATAATAAAGAAGCAGATGAAAAATTATATATGCAATATATAAATAGAAGTTCATTTCCATATGCTTTAAAATTAGAAAGCGAAACAGAAGTAGATGATTACCTAGAAAGTTTATATAATACAATTATATTAAAAGATATATCTACAAGAAGAAAAATATCAGATATATCTATGTTAAAGAATATAGCAAAATTTATGTTTGATAATATAGGAAATTCATTATCTATAAAAAAAATAACAGATACTCTTAATTTAGAAGGAAGAGCAATTTCTATTCATACAGTAGAAAGTTATTTAGATTCATTGGTAGAAAGTTATGTATTTAATAAAGTTTCAAGATTTGATATAAAAGGAAAACAATATCTACAAACTGGAGAAAAGTATTATGCAACAGATGTTACAATGAGATATGCTTTGCTAGGTAGAAGAAATTTAGATATGGGGCGTATTTTAGAAAATATTGTGTATCTTGAATTAATAAGAAGAGAGTATAAAGTATATGTTGGAAAAACAGGAGAAAAAGAAATAGATTTTATTGCGGAAAATAAAGATGGATTTAATTATTTTCAAGTTGCATACACAACAAGAGAAAATGCAACTCTCGAAAGAGAATTATCTGCTTTAAAAGCTATAAATGATAATTATCCTAAATATATTTTAAGCATGGATATAGAACCAATAATAGATTTTGATGGAATTAAAAAAATAAATGTTATAGACTGGTTATTAGATAACAAATAAGAAAGAGGTCAAAATGGAAGATTTAACAGAAGTATATAATGAACTTATAATGGAGCATAGTATGAATTCCTACAATAAAAAGGAATTAAAAAATGCAGATTATTCAGAAATGGGACATAATCCTAATTGTGGTGATGAAATAAAACTTCAAATGAAATTAGATGGAAATGTTATAAAAGATATGGCATTTGCTGGACACGGATGTGCAATATCTCAAGCTTCTACATCTATAATGATAGATACCTTAAAAGGAAAAACACTAGATGAAGCAAAAGAAATTATTAAAACATTTATTGGTATGATAAAAAGAGAAATAACAGATGAAAAAGAACTTGAAAAACTAGAAGATGCAATTGCTTTTAAAAATGTATCAAATATGCCAGCAAGAGTAAAATGTGCACTTCTTGCATGGCACACAATAGAAAAAATACTAGAAAAAAAGGATGAAAATAATGGAAAATAAAAGAGTATTAATAGGTATGAGCGGAGGTGTTGACAGTAGTGTTGCAGCTCTGCTTTTAAAAGAACAAGGATACGAAGTAATAGGAACAACATTAGAATTATTTGCAGGAAGTTCGTGTTGTAATACAAATACATATTTAGACGCAAAAAATGTATGTAATTCAATGGGTGTTCCACACTTTATATATAATTACAAAGAAGAGTTTAAAAACCATGTAATTGATGATTTTATAAATTGCTATGCAAACTGCAAAACACCAAATCCATGTATAGAATGCAATAAATATATGAAATTTGGATACATGTACGAAAAGGCAAAAGAGTTAGGTTGTAACTATATAGCAACAGGACATTATGCAAAAACAGAGTACAGCAAAGAGTATGGAAGATGGGTACTTAAAAAATCAAATGCAGGTAAAAAGGACCAAAGCTATGTTTTATGGAATATTCCAAAAGATTTAGTAGAACATATTTTATTTCCACTTGCTGATTTTGGAAATAAAGAACAAATTAGAGAAATCGCAAGAAAAAACAATTTGAAGGTAGCAAATAAACCTGACAGTGAAGATATTTGCTTTATTCCTGACGGAAATTATAAAAAATTTTTAGAGATTAATTCGGATTTAAAACCTAAAAACGGAAACATTGTAAACGCAAAAGGAGAAATACTAGGTAAACATACAGGGCTATATAATTACACAATAGGTCAAAGAAAAGGACTTGGTATATCAAATTCAGTTCCATTATTTGTTTTAGGCTTTAACAAAGAAAAAAATGAAGTAATAGTTGGAGAAGAAAAGGAATTATACAAAAAAGAATTTATAGTAGAAGATGTAAATTTGATACTATTTGATGAAATAACTGAGCCTTTAAAGGTTAATACAAAAACAAGATATTCTGCAAAAGAATATGCAAGTACAATTTATCCTATGGAAGATAATAAAATAAAAGTTGTTTTTGATGAACCACAAAGAGCAATAACTCCAGGACAGTCTGCAGTTTTTTATATAAATGATATTGTTGTTCGGAGGAGGAAAAATAGCTTGAATAAAATACCAGAGTTCTTATACAAAATGCTTTTAAATGAATATGAAGAAAAAGATGTAAATAAAATAGTAGAGGAGCTTTATGCAAATAGGCCTACTACTTTTAGAGTTAATACATATAAAACCGATGTAAATTCCGTAAAAGATAAATTAAACAATCTAAATGTAAAGTATAAAGAAGTAGAGTGGAATAAAACAGCATTTATCGTAGAAGATTTAAATACAATTAAAGAATTAGATATTTATAAAAATGGAGAAATTTATGTTCAAAGTTTATCTTCTATGATACCTGCAATAGTAGTTGATCCAAAAGAAGGAGAAAATATACTTGATATGGCAGCAGCTCCAGGTGGAAAAACTACTCAAATGGCTAATTTATCTAATAATAAAGCAATGATTACTGCATGTGAAAAAAATAAAATAAGAGCGGATAGATTAAGATATAATTTAGAAAAGCAGGGAGCGTCACGTGTTACAGTAATGCTTAAAGATGCAAGAAAATTAGACAACTTCTTTTCATTCGATAAAATCTTGCTAGATGCGCCCTGTTCGCGGAAGCGGAACCCTAAATTTAAACAATGATATAGATAAAATATTTACAGAGGAATTAGTACAAAGGTCAATTAAAACTCAAAAAGAGCTAATAAAAAAGGCAATTAAAATATTAAAAGCACAAGGAGAACTTATTTATTCAACTTGTTCTATTTTGAAAGAAGAAAATGAAAACATAATAAAAGAAATATTAAAAATGCCAAACATAGAAGTTTTACCAATAAATAGTGAAATGTTTAAGCAAATACCACTCCTTCCAGTAAATATTAAAGGTACAATGTGTGTCTGTCCAAGTGAATTATATGAAGGATTTTTTGTTGCAAAATTAAAAAAGAAAAAGTAAAATTATTTTACATGGAGGAATTTAAATGAAAAAAATAAAAGAAAATTTAAAAAGTATCTACTCTTTATTTAGAAAAAGTGTAGAAAGATTTCCTGTAACAATGATTACAATATTTATAATTACTATTATATCTGCAATTAATTTAAACAATAATTTTTTTAGTAATCATGTAATTTCTAATATAAATAGTTTTGCAATAATTTTTTCTATAACAACTTTTTTATTAGAAACATGTAATGTAAAAAAACTACATAAAAAAATTGCTTTTTATGTAATAGCAGGTATAATATCTGGCATATTTGTATATGGATTAAATGAGATTAAATATGATTTTATACCAAGATTAATAACTTGCTATTGCTTATCAATTTCTATTTTAGCCATATTTCTTAACTTTAAGAAAAGTGATAAACCATTTGATGTATACATTACACGTGTATTTTTAAATATTTTAAAATCAGGTATTGTTTATGTAATTTTAGCAATAGGCTCTGCTATCATATTATTAATATTTATTTCCTTAATATTAAATAATGTAGGATATTCATTATTATTGAGAGTAGAAATATTATTATTAGGTATATATTATATACCTGCAATTATATATTCTTTTTATAATGTAGATAGTGAGACTGGAAAATTTTCAAAAGTTCTTATAAAATATATTTTAAATACCCTTGTAATAATGGCATTTGTAATAATTTACATGTATATAGCAAAAATAATCTTTTTAGGAGCTATACCATCAAACCAAATATTTAGAATACTTGCATGCCTTTTCATATTAGGATGCCCTATTTGGACTATGGCTTCTTCTTTTAAAGATGAAGATACAGTAAATAAAATAAATAAGTGGCTACCTATATTGTTTATACCATTTATAATTTTACAAATTTATTCAATTGGAATAAGGATATCAAATAATGGATTTACAGAACTAAGATATTTGTGTGTAATGCTTATAATATTTGAAATTATTTATGTGATAATGTATCTAAAAAATAAAGAGAAAATAGGAAATGTGCTAATTGCATTAATTGCAATAATTATAATTTCTACAATTATTCCATATATAAATATGTTTAAAGTTTCAGAATTAAGTCAATATAACAATTTAAAACTATATAAACAAAAATCTAGCTATACAGCAAAGGAAAAAGATAAAATTTACGGAGCATATATTTACTTAAAGGGAAATGATAAAATTAATGATTTATTAACACAAAAAGATATTGAGACAATTAGATCATTTAGCGATAATAGCAAATATGATACAATAAAATACATTTATGGATATTCAAATAGTAATTATATAAATACAAAAGGATACAGCAGAATGTATTTCATAGATGCAATCAATGGAGAAGAAAATTTGAACGATGCTTTTGAAAATATAGAGTTTGAAAGTAAAGGAGGCATAGAATTTAAACTTAACTTATCAAATGAATTAAAAAATTATATTTATAATAGTGACAATATAGATGAATATATGGAAGAAAACAATGAAATATATATCAATGAATATAGAAAAATAATTATAGAAAGTATTTCAATTGCATATGATGAAGCAAATGAATTAGTTAAAAATTATAGAATAACAGCATATTTATTGGAAGAATAATTTTTAAGCAAGTATTACTTTAAGATTGATGTTGAAAAAAATCGATTTATATATTATAATATTTCTAGTTTAAAAAAATATTAAAAGGAAGTAAAATTATGAATTTACTTTTATGTGGAAATGAAAAAGTATTTGATGGTGCACTTACAGAATTAATATCAATTACAAATAAAACATCTGAAACTGTAAAATGTTATATTTTTACAATGGATGTAACAAGAATAAAACCAGAATATAAAGCTATTTCAGAGGAGCAAATTGAATTTTTAAATGAAGTTGTAAAATCAAAAAAATCTGATAATGAGGTAATAAAAGTTGATGTAACTGATTTATATGAGCAAGAATTTGGCAAATGCAAAAATGAAAATGCTTATTGCACACCATATACATTACTTCGATTACTTGCAGATATGGTTCCAAATATGCCTGACAAACTATTATATTTAGATATAGATATGATGGCAGCAGACGATATTTCAAAACTATACAATATAGATATTTCAGATTATGAATATGCAGCAGTAAAAGAAAAATATGGATCTTGGTTTATAAGACCAGACTATATAAATGCAGGTATGTTATTATTAAATATGAAAAAAATAAAAGAAACAAAACTTTTAGAAAAAGCAAGAAATTTAATAAAAACAACAAAAATGCTATTTGCAGACCAAGATGCAATTTTTAGATCAACAACCAAAAAATTGTTACTTCCAAGAATATATAATGAGCAAGGAAGTTTTAGAAGAAAAGATACTGTAATATGTCATTTTGCTAAAAGATTAATACTTTTCCCATATCCATGTATAGAAAATTATAAACAATGGCATGTAGAAAAAGTACATAAACTTTTAAGATGCCATATGTTCGATAAAGATTTGGAAGAATATTTAGAATTAAAAGAAAAATTTGAAAAGCAATTAAAAAACAATGGAGGTTTATATGAAGAAAAAATTAAATAGAATACCAATATTTTTTGCCGTAGATGATAGATATATACCATTTTTGGCAGTAGCACTTCAATCAATAATTGACAATTCTTCAAGCAAAAATTATTATTTAGTTAAAATCTTATATACAGATATAACAGAAGAAAATCAAGAAAAAATTAAAAAATATGAAAGAGAGAATGTAAATATAGAATTTGTCGACTTAAACTATTATATTGAAGAATTAAAAGACAAGTTATATACACGTGACTATTATTCTAAAACAACATATTTTAGACTATTTATACCTGATCTTTATCCACAATATGACAAAGTACTTTATTTAGATGTTGATATTGTAGCATTGTCAGATGTTGCAAATTTATATAATATTAATATGGGAGATAATTTAGTTGCAGCAGCACCAGATGATGTAATTCAAACAATAGAAGTATTCCAAGAATATGTAGAAAAAGTAGTTGGAGTTGCAGATTATAGAGACTACTTTAATGCAGGTGTACTTGTTATGAACTTAGATGAGCTTCGAAAATTTAATTTTCAAGAAAAATTTTTGTATTTGCTTGAAACGGTAAAATTTTCAGTTGCACAAGATCAAGACTATTTAAACAGGCTTTGCAAGGGTAGAACTAAAATAATAAAAAATACATGGGATAGAATGCCAATAGGTGGAGATACTGTTGATAGAAAAAAATTACATTTAATACATTATAATTTAGCATTTAAACCATGGCATTTTGAAGATATATTATACAAAGAATATTTCTGGAAATATGCTAAAAAAACTGAATTTTTTGATGAGATACAAAAAATAAAAGAAAACTATTCAGATGAAGAAAAATTCAAAGATAGAGAAGCAGATAAAATGTTAAGAGCACTTGCACAAAAAGAAAGTGACTGTGTAGGTGATGATAGAAAGTATAAAATATTAAGAATTTTGCAAAGTCAAGAAACAGACAAATCAAGAGAAAGATTAGCAATTATAGATAAAATAGAAAAGTTAGAAAAAGAAGGAAAATTCGACATAGATGCTGAAGAAGATCCTCCAACAATAGAATTAACACCAGACAATGTAGACTATTTAAAAGAAAAAAGATATAGCAAAATAAAAAATAGAGTTGCTAATAAAATGGGAGAAAAATATCTTAACGATATATTAAAAGATAATAAACTTATAATAAAAGAAGTAAACGGAATAGAAAATTTGGAAAGTGTAGAAACAGGTGCAATGCTAACATGTAATCACTTTAATCCCTTTGACAGTTTCTCAATAGAAGAAGTATTTAGAAATTGCAAACAGTCAAAAACTAAAAAATTATATAAAGTAATAAGAGAAGGAAATTACACTAATTTTCCAGGTTTATATGGATTTCTATTTAGAAACTGCGATACACTTCCACTTAGCTCAAATAAAAGAACAATGATAGAATTTATGAAAGCAGTAGATATAATTCTAAACAGAGGAGACTTTATATTAATATACCCAGAACAAAGTTTATGGTGGAATTATAAAAAACCAAAGCCACTAAAAAACGGAGCTTTTAAATTGGCTGTAAGAAATAATGTTCCAGTTGTACCAATATTTATAACAATGGAAGACAGTAAAATAATTGGAGAAGATGGTTTCCCTGTTCAACAATACATAATAAATATAGAAAAACCAATATATCCAGACGAAAAATTATCAGACAGAGAAAATATTGAAAAAATGAAAGACAAAAATTTTGAAGTATGGAAAAAAATATATGAAGACTTTTACAAAATACCACTTGAATATAGTTGCGATAAAAAAGTTCTTGAAAATATTTCATAAAAAGAGGTTTTATGGAAGCAAAAAAAGTTATATATTATGAAGATGAATTAAATGATGAATTTTCTGAAGCAAAAATAGAGCCAAGAATAATAGATGAAAATTATAGATATAACAAAAATCCCTTATGGGATTTTTGTTCTCTAATTGTGCAAAATATAGTAAGCATGCCAATTAAAGTATTGTATTCTAAAATAAAATTTAGGTTAAAATATATAGGAAAAGAAAATTTTAAAAAATGCAAAAACACAGGATATTTTATATATGGAAATCACACTCAAGCTTTTGCAGACACTTTTATTCCAAGTGTTGCAAATTATCCAAAAAGAAATTTTTTAATTGTTAATCCTGAAAATGTTTCAATGAAAGGCATGAAAACACTTGTAGAAATGCTTCGGAGCGATACCAATTCCAGATAACAAAACAGCAATGAAAAATTTTTTAAATGAAATAGAAAAAAAGATAAATAAAAATTATTCCATTACTATATATCCAGAAGCACATATTTGGCCATATTATACAAAAATAAGACCATTTAAAGCAGTATCATTTAAATATCCAGTAAAACTTAATAAACCATCTTTTTGTATAACGAATACATATCAGGCTTATGGCAAAAATAATGACAAAATAAAAATAATATCATATATAGACGGACCGTTTTTTCCAAATGATAAACTATCACCAAAGGAAGCACAGCAAGAGTTAAGAGATACTATTTATAACTGTATGGTAGAGCGAAGCAGAAATAGTAATATTGAATATATAAAATATGAAAAAATTAGAAGAAAAGTGAAACAAAGTTAAGAAAAGCTAGGTTTCACTTTTTTAAAAAAACTATGTAAATTAATATATTGAATAAAAAAATTATGAATTAAAAAAATAATTAAAGACAAAAATATTGACAAAGTGAAAAAGCATAATTATAATAAATGTGTAAATTATAATCGACATAAAAATATAAGGGGCGGATTTCATATCTGCTCCAAAAAAGCATTATAAACCATGTAGGGACAGACATGACTTTCTGCCCATCAAAAAACAAAAGAAGGAGAAAAAAACACATGAACCAAGAAAAATGTAAAAAACCAAATTTCAAATTCCAAACACCAACTTCTAATGCCAAAGGCATAACTTTAATAGCTCTAATAATCACAATAATAGTAATGTTAATCCTAGTAGCAGTAACAATAAGCGTAGCATTAAATGGGGGCTTAATAGGCAAAGCTCAAGAAGCAAGAAGAGGAACAAGGATAGGCATGGTAAAAGATATGGTAAGTACAGATGCAGGAGCAAAACAAGCAGAAAATGAAGGAGACAAAATAACAAGAAGTCAGTTAAAAGGAGTACTAGAAAAATATTTCAAAGAAATACCAGATATATCGACAATGACAGACGAAGAATTAAACGATGTAAAATTAACATTAAAAGACGAATATGGTGGATACAGTGATATACCATTAATAGATATATATGGAGGAGTGTTAGGAACAAAACGACAAATACCTATAAACGAAGTATTAATAACAAATTCAAGTGCAAGTACAGCCGAGAAAAAAAGTCCATACGTGAGTTATAATGGATATTTATGGAGAGTACTATATGATTCAAACTCTGACTATGGTATACAACTAATTGCGGATATTTCTGAGTGTTCTGGCGATTCTCCGCATATTCCTAAGGTTACCTTGGGTTCATCGACAATCTACATGGCGATAAGCTCCTATAATAACGTTTTTAAAACGTTAAATTCGAGAGCGGAAAATTACGTAATAAAGGATGACGGAATCGTTCAATCTGCTAGATGTGTCGGTTGCGATCCGGATTTTTCTGGTGACCCTAATCCTACGCCATCGTTTGAAATCACTGATGCTCAGTGGGAATCGTATTCTAGAACTTTCTGCGAGGGCGACGATGGGTATTTAACTGATTTCAATAATCTCAAGAGTTTGGATTTGTTGAGAGGTGCTGACTTCTGGATGTGTTCCCGTATGACTCGTGTCTGGAAGAGCGGAACGTATCAAGGTCCAAGCTTCTATATCAGGTACGTAAACAGTCGACTAGAAAATTGTGCTGGTGAACGAGTTATCACGTTGTGTGACGACGGAAAGACGAAATATTGTAGGTCTTCCACACTTGCCTTTAGACCAGTTGTGTTGTTAGAGCCTGGACTAAAGATTGCAAGCGGAGATGGAACAATGGATAATCCTTACACTCTTGAAAAATAAATGTCTTTGCTTAATGTTACCCAATGACAATGAATATATAATTGTTTTGAAAAGATGAAAGTATAAATAACAAGTTGTAAAAAAGTGTAAATTGTATAAAATTGAGCAAATTTGAAGTGCACCTCCCAATATTAGATTTTTTGTCTAATATTTGGGGTGCACTTCAATTTGCTCAGTTTTTTCTTTGCCTTTTTTTACAAAAAATTTCCTAAACTTTAAAAAATTTCTAAACTAAAAACAAGAAAAATTGTCATAATATTTACTATAAAATAAAAAAAAGGAGGAAAATTTTTTATGAAAAAAATAGTAAGTATTATTTCAATTTTTGTTGTTTTATTTTTGCTAACATTTTCTATTAATGTATACGCAGATACTTTAGATAACGTAACTACAGCTGTAGATAAAGAAACAGTTCATCCAGGAGAAAAAGTTAAAATAACTGTAAACTTTGGGAAAGAGTTAGGTGCATATACAGTAGATGTAGCTTATGATAATAAGTTATTGGAATATGATTCTTTTGAAGGTGGAACACAAAATGACAATGGATCTAGAGTAAGAGTAGTTTTCCATGATGATACAGGTGGATCAAATCCTAGAAGCTCTATGTCGGTTACTTTTAGAGCAAAGGAAGGAATAACAACATCAAATCCTACAGAATTAAAAGTAACAGCAAATGGACTTGCAGGACCAAGCGCTTCACCAAGTTATGATGAGATAACAGTACCAATTACAAAATCAATAATGGTAGAACCAATATATGAAGATTATAACATTGATTTAAAATATACAGGAAATATTATAAAAAACCAAGAAAAAGATATGCAAATACTAGTATCATCAGCAATGGGTAGAAGTTATGAACATACAAGAATTATTGCTGAAGCAACTACTCCAAAAGGTGAAACTGTAAAAATAACTGGTATTGATTCAAATAAAATGGAACATGACATTATTCAAAGTGGATGGGGCAGCGATGCAGGTGATGCCATTGGTGGAAAAGATGTAATGAAAAAATTAGATGTAAAAGGTTTATTTAGTGGAAATGGTGATTATTCTATAACATTAAAATTAATAAACAGAGATAAATCTGATGAAGTAATAGCAAGTAAGGATTTTAAAATAACTGTAAAAGATGAAAATGCTCAAACTGCACCTACAACAGAAAACAAACAAGAACCAACTTCACTTCCAAAAACAGGTAACACAGCATACTTTATTGTTTTACCATTATTATTTGTAATTTTTGTTGCATCATATTTCTATTTAAGAAAGAAAGAAGATTAATATAAAGTATGATTTCTTAAAATAAGAAATCATACTTACATAATAAATTAAGTATAGGAGCAAAAGTCTTGTGAAAACTGAAAGGAGAAAAAGTAAAACAAAAATTTTAATAACTTTTTTAATTGTATTTATATGTTTATTTATCATTTTTTACGTACTTATAGGAATTTACAAAGAAAATAAAATCAAATTAAAAGAAACTGAAAAAGCCGAGGTTCAAGTTGAAAGAACAGCAAATGAGGAAGAAGTAAAAGAAAAAGTAAATATTCAAAGTACTTATTCAGGATATGAAGTCTCGGCAAAACTTGTAATACCTAAAATAAATTTAGAAACCTATATTTTAAAAGAATATAGCAAGCAAGCTATGGATTTATCTCCTACAAAATTTTGGGGACCAGATGCAAACGAAATTGGTAATTTTTGTATAACTGGTCATAATTACAAAAAAGATAACATGTTTTATGATTTAATAAATTTATCAATTGGAGATGAATTTGAATTATTAGATAATAAAAATGGAAAATATACTTATACTATTTATGACATATATAAAGTAAAACCAGAAAACACAGCTTCATTAAATCAAGAAACAAATGGAAAAAGAATCGTAACATTAATTACATGTGTAAATTATTCGAATACCAGATTAATTATTAAAGCTGTTGAGAAAGGAAATAGTTAAGTATGAAGCATATAAAAATAATAATTTCTATAATTTCTTTTTTTATAATTATATTTTTATGTAATATTAGTTATTGTGTGCAAAAAAAAGAAGGAATACAAAACTTCCCTGATACTTATAAACCATATCTGCAAGAACTACAAAAAAGGCATCCCAACTGGACTTTTGCAGCATTATACACAGACCTAGACTGGAAATATGTAATAGATAGCGAAAATCAATTTGGTAAAAATTTAGTTCCCAAGAGCTATTCAGATAGATGGAAAAACACAGCATCTGGTAAATATAACGTAGAAGTAGATGCAGGTTGGGTAGACTCATCAAGACGAGCTGTGGAATTTGCAATGGATCCTAGAAATTTTTTAAATGAAGTGAGAATTTTACAATTTGAAGGCTTATCCTATGATGAAATAACAAATAACACACAAGGAATAGAAAAAATATTATATGGAACAGAATTTTACAATAAAATAGTCGATTATTTAGATAGCAATGGTAAAAAAATTACAATGACAAAAAAATATTCTGACCTTATATTATCTGCAGGAAAAACATCAAAAGTAAGTAGTTATCATTTAGCCTCAAGAATAAAACAAGAAGTAGGACCATTTTTATCACATAAATCTATTAGTGGTGATGTTGAAGGATATAAAGGTTTGTATAATTTCTATAACATAGGCGCAACAAGTTCCTCAGAACCTATGGGTGCAATTAAAAACGGACTTCAATATGCAAAAGACGGAAAAGGTGCAAGTGCAGAAACAAAAAATAAATATTTGATTCCATGGAATACAAAAGAAAAAGCAATTACTGGTGGAGGAATTTTTATAGGCTCTAGCTATATTAATATAGGTCAAAACAATATCTACTTGCAAAAATTTCATGTAACAAACAGCGGTAACCGGATTATTTTGGCATCAATATATGACAAATGTACTCGCCCCATATAGTGAATCAAAATTAATCTATGATGGATACTCAAAAACAGGTATGATAAATGATGCAATATCTTTCATAATTCCCGTATATAACAATATGCCAGATTCATTTACAGAAAATCCAAATATTTTAGAAACTGATTTTAAATCTGATAATACAAGAGTATATGCAGATGTAAGTAGTACCTTAAATGTAAGAACAGGTCCATCTACTTCTTATGAAGTTATAACATCTGTAGACAGGTCAGAAATAATGACAAGAATTGCAAAAGGAAAACAGTCTGGAGATTTATGGGACAAGGTCAAATTATCTAACGGAATAATTGGCTATGTTTTTCATGAATATTTGGTATCACTTCCAGATGTTCAAATAAAACAAATTAATGTATCAATAGATAATAATGTAATAAATAAAGGAGAAAGCAAAAAACTAAATGTAGAAATATTACCAGAAGAAGCAAAAAATCTACCAATAGAATTTATATCTAGCAATACAAGTGTAGCAACAGTAGATAGCTCAGGAAATATATTAGCCCTAAAAGGAGGAGAAACAAGCATAAAAGTAAAATCTAAATTAAATGATGTGTCTTCTTCAGAAATAAAAATACAAGTTTATAGTAAAGTAACAGATTTAGTTCTAGATAAAGAAAAATTAGTTATTCAAGTTGGAGATAAATTTGAAGCAAAACCAGTAGTTCTTCCAGATGATGCAAGTAATAAAAAAGTTATATTTTCTCCGGAGGATAAGAATATTGCAGATGTAGATGAAACTGGAATAATAACAGCAATAAACCAAGGAAATACTAAAATAACAGTGCAAACAGAAGAGTCAAATATTACAAAGCAAATAGCAGTAGAAGTTCTTCCAAAACTTACAGAAGATGAAATAATCTTTGATAAAAGTTTAAAAGTAAATTTAAATGAAGTAACAGGTTGGGATATTAACGATATTAGTGTAAAAAGAGTTAAAGAATTAATTACAACCAAATATAGAATAGAAATATATAATAACAAAGGAGAACTATTATCAGATGAAAAAAGTATAGGAACAGGCTCTATAATTAAAATAATAGATGAAAACGGAGTAATAAAAATGGAATATGAAATTATTATATATGGAGACGTAAACGGTGACGGAAAAATAAACAGTGTAGACTTATTAGTTTTGCAAAGGCATATATTAGAAATAGAAATATTAAATGGTCCTGCATTAAAAGCAGGAAACATTAATAGAAATGGAAAAAATCCATCATCTTTGGATTTACTTATCATCCAAAGACATATCTTAGATTTACAACTAATAGAACAATAAAGGAGTGTAAAGAAGAAATTTTATGAAAAAATTTATAACATTTTTTATATTATTTATTTTGATATTATTCATCTGCAATATGAGTCTTGCAAAAACTAATATGCAAATAATATCAGATAAATCAGTAATTGAAAAAGATGAAGAAATCAATATAAGCATAAATATTGATAATACTGAAATTGCAGCACTCACTTTAGAAATTTATTCAGATAATACAAAATTAGAATATATAAG
>CANRFS010000016.1 GCA_947629965.1 uncultured Clostridia bacterium | reverse complement strand
AAAGAGGAAAATGGAAAAGTAGATGGAATAGTCCACGCTATTGCTCATGCAAACACAGAAGATTTACACAGAGATTTTATTTATACTAGCAAAGAAGGTTTTAGTCATGCAAATGATGTAAGTGCATATTCTTTTGTACTTACTGCAAGAATAGCAAAAGAATTAGATATGCTAAACGAAAATGCAAGTTTAGTAACTCTTACTTATTATGGTTCAACTAAAGTTTTAGAAGGATATAATGTAATGGGTATTGCAAAAGCAGCATTAGAATCAAGTGTTAGATATCTTGCAGAAAATTTAGGAAAAATAGGAATCAGAGTAAATGCAATATCAGCTGGACCAATAAAAACATTATCTGCAAAAGGCATAAAAGATTTTAGTTCAGTATTAACAGTAGTTGAACAAAAAGCTCCATTGCATAGAAATGTAACAACTCTGCAAGTTGGAAATGTTGCAACATTTCTATTAAGTAGAATGTCAGATGCTGTAACAGGTCAAGTTATATATGCCGATAGTGGGTACAACATAATGGGTATTTAAAAAAATAAAATTATTATGAAAAATATTGCAAATGAAAAAATAATACTGTATAATAAATATGTAAGTTTAAATAAACATAATGATAAAAATGAAGAAAAAGAACAAAAGAAGGGAATGAAAACATATGAACAAAACAAAAATAAAAGAAAAAATAACTAACCACAAAGGTATCACCCTGATAGCATTAATAATTACAATAATAGTAATGCTAATACTAGTAGCAGTAACAGTAAGTGTAGCATTAAACGGAGGACTAATAGGCAAAGCACAAGAAGCCAAAAGTAAAACCGAAGCAGCAATGGAAATTGAGAAAAACATAAAAATTGAAGATTTTATAGAAAATACTGACGAACCACAAGAAAAGATAATTTTTACTGAAATAGTTGGAAATGATATTAAAATTATATATTCATATGGCAATATAAAATTGTCTGAATTAGAAACAAAATTATATAAAATAGCACTAAGAGAAGATAGCGAAACATGGTATTCTTATGGAGAGTTTGAAAATTTTTTTAGCTCATGGAATAACTTATCAGATACAATGATTTCGAAACTAGATACTGCACTACCTGAATTAATTGAATCTAATTCTATACAAGCAACACAGACTGATGTGACTAATTCAAGTGGAGAAGTGGTTTTTGATGGGTTAGATGCTGGAATATATATGGTTATATGTTCAAATATGTCTATTAATGGAGTAACATATACACCAGAAACATTTATGTTTGAAGTAGTAGAAGGAGCAGATGGAGGACAAACTGAAGTTAGACCCGCTATTGAAAAGATTGCAGATTAATTGGATTGCTATTTATATAAAATTATAATATTGACAAAATTACAAAAGATTTTGTCAATTTTTTTTTAATTTTTATGAAATTCATATTATGCTTATTTACTGTTTATAACCAAAATAAAAAAAGTAGAGTAAATACAAAAAATATTTGTAAAACCCTACCCAAAAAAAATAATCTATGTTATAATAAGTCTATAAATAAAGGGAAAAATTAAAAAGGAGGAATACACATGTCAGGACACAGCAAATGGCATAACATTGCAGCCAAAAAAGGAAAAGCAGATGCTGCAAGAGGAAAAATATTTACAAAACTTGGAAGAGAATTATTAATAGCAGTTAAGGAAGGTGGACCTGAACCATCTGGTAACTCAAAATTAAAAGCTGTTATAGCAAAATGTAAAGCAGCAAATATGCCAAATGATACAATAAATAATGCAATTAAAAAAGCGTCAGCAAGTAATGAAAATTATGAAGAAATTACATACGAAGGTTATGGACCAAACGGTGTTGCAGTTATTGTAAACGCTTCAACAGATAACAAAAATAGAACAGCTGCAGACATAAGACATGTTTTTGATAAAGCAGGTGGAAACCTAGGAACAACTGGTTGTGTATCATACTTATTCAATAAGAAAGGTGTAATTATAATTGATAAAACAAAAACAACTTTATCTGAGGATGAATTAATGTTAATAGCATTAGATAATGGAGCAGAGGATTTTAATGTAGAGGAAGAATGCTACGAAATTACAACAGATCCAGCAGATTTCACAGCAGTTAGAGAAGCCTTAGAAAAAGAAAATATTGAATTTGAGCAGGCAGAAGTACAAATGATACCAACTTCATATATAGAGCTAGATGAAAAAGGAAGCGAAAGAATGCAAAGATTAATAGACAACTTAGAAGATCTAGATGATGTAATGGATGTATATCATAACTGGGATGAATAATAAAAAAACAAAATGGACCTATTATTTCCAACTATATGGAATTAGGTCCATTTTTATTAATTTAATATTAATTTTTTAGTATAATCTAAGTTTGCTTTTGAGTCGAATTCATAGCCCAATGTATATATATTAGATGCGAGTATATCTTTTTCAAGCATACTTTTTAGTATTTTATTATTATTATCATCCAAAAATTTTTTAACAGATGTTATTACAGGGTATTTAGATTTAGGATTGCTCAATTTTGATAAAAGTGTTTTACCATATTTGCTTACTCCTAATACTCTTATATATGGATTAACATTATATGAATTTTGGATATCTTTTTTTGTTATATCTAATAAAGCATAAAGTAAAATTCTTTGTAATCTTGATCGAGTATATCTTTTTGATTTTACTGTATTAATTAAATCATCTAAGTTATTACAAGCAGATGCTGTGGACTTAATTGAATATTCTAACCCTTCAGTAACATCCTGAAGTTTAGCAATGTCTTTCGTATCCATTTTTCTTAATGTATAAATTATTTCTTTTTCGTAAACAGATATATCACTAATTATTTTACTATGTTTAATATTATCTTGAAGAGCACTATAAGTAGGGAAAGGCATAAATTCTTCTATACTCATATTATTTTTTAACATATTTCTAATTGCTAATCCACTTGCAAATTTATTATTTGAATTTAAACTATTATAACCATCATCAATTCTTTTAATAGTAAAAGGTTCTACTTTACTTTTTAATTTTTTAATTGCCTTTAAATATTCTATTCCAAGTATATTGTTAGGATTTGATAAAATATTTGAATATTTTCTAACGTCATTTAAGTACAAAAGTAGAGCGTTTTCTCTTGCACTAGGATATGATAAACCTTTTGACAATTCATGTGTTAATATAGTTTTAAATTGTTTAGGTTCCTCACATAAAACATCAGCGATATCATTTAAGATTTCTAAATTTCCGCATTCACTACCAAATGATAATACAACGTTATCAAAAGCATTTAAAATTTTTATTGCACCTTCTGCAAAATTTTCTGCACTAGAAATACTATAAACTACAGGAAGTTCTATTACTAAATCGAAACCATATTTTAGTGCTAATTGTGTTTTAGACCATTTATCTATTATTGAAGTATCACCACGCTGACAGAAGTTACCACTCATAATACATATTGAGTAGTCTGGATTTATTATTTTTTTTGATTCTTGCAAATGATATAAATGTCCATTATGAAATGGATTATATTCTGCAATTATTGCTAATATTTTACTCATCTTTACTCCTAAATATTGAAAAATAATTTAATTTATTGATATAATATCATAAATAGAAAAAAAATACAAATTGTAATTTGTGTAAAGGAGATAAAATAATGTCTAAAATTACAATATATACAGATGGAGCATGCTCACGGAAACCCAGGTCCTGGTGGATGGGGCGCAATTTTAATGTTTAACGATATAAAAAAAGAAATAAGTGGAGGAAATAAAAATACAACTAATAATATAATGGAAATAACTGCTGTTATAGAAGCTTTAAAAGCTCTCAAAAAATCATGTGAGGTAGAGGTATATAGTGATAGTGCCTACGTCGTAAACGCATTTAACAATGGTTGGATATACAACTGGATTAAAAATAATTGGAAAACTTCTGGAAAAGAACCTGTAAAAAATAAAGAATTATGGCAAGAATTATATGAATTAACTAAAATTCATAAAGTTAAATTTATAAAAGTAAAGGGTCATAGTGATAATGAATTCAATAACAGATGTGATGAACTTGCAAGAAGTGAAATAGCAAAATAATATCAATATAACATAAGTTATAAGATTACACTAAGATTACATTAATATTACAATTAGGTAACATTATTGAAAAAGTATTCGCATTTAGATTATAATTAATTTATAAAGATTAATTATGTGTTATGGGAGATTATTATGGAAACTTTTGCTGAATACATGTTAGCTGAAAAAGATTTTAATAATAAAATAGAAATAGCATATTATCTGCAAAGAAAGACCGGCATATTTTTAGATAATACAGTATTGTTTAAAACAGCTATAACAAAATTATTTATTGAAACTATGAATATAGATGTAGACGAAAATTTATTAATAACTGCTTCTTTGCTATATTCTTGCAAAAAGGTTAATGATTTTCAAGATATTCAATCAATAAAAACATATGCAAGAGAAAGCGCAGAATATCTAAGAAAATTAGGATTTTCAGATAGATTTTGTAAGATATGTATGCAACATAATAGATATAGTAACGATTTAAAAAGAGAAAAAGAAGCAGATATATTAGAATTAGTAGATCAATTTGGAGGAATGATGCTTGATAGACCTGAGCGAAGAGGATTTCCTATTGATGAAGCATTAGTTTTATTAGAGCATAGAAATCTAAAAGGATTAACTAATAGATACCTTCCAGAATTTAAAAATTTTATAAATATTATAAAGGAGATACCAGTACCATGTTAGGAGAAAGAGATGTAAGTATTTTTGGTAGGTTAAAAGATAAAGTAAATGATACTTCATTTAAAGAATATATAGATTATATGCAAGGAAAATTAGCATATATAATTGAAAAAATTAATCGTGTCAAAAATAACACTGAACGACAAACTCAAAAAGAAAAATAAATAATCTAAAGAGCGGGTTATTAAACTTGCTCTTTTTTAAAGGAGTAATAAAATGTACGAAGTTTTTGCAGATTTACATGTACACATAGGAAGAAGTGAAAATAATAAACCAATAAAAATCACGGCAGCAAGGAGTTTAAATTTTGCAAATATAGCAAAAGAATGTAGAGATAGAAAAGGAATAGATATTGTAGGAATAATAGACTGTGCTTCACCTTACGTTATAGAAGATATTGAAAACTTTTTAAACACTGGAGATGCTTATGAAATAAAAGATGGCGGAATAATTTACAAAGATAAGGTTTGTATAATACTTGGAAGTGAAATAGAAACATCTGAAGATGGTCTAAATGGTCATGCAGGTAGTGCTCATAATATTTGTTTTTTTCCACATTTGGATGATATTAAAGGCTTTTCTAAAGAAATGAGCACACACATAAAAAATATAACACTTAGTTCACAAAGGGCAGATATTTCAGCTTATGATTTAATAGATATAGTAGAAAAATATAACGGAATATTAATACCGGCACATTGTTTTACACCACATAAAAGCTTTTATGGAAATTGTACTGATAGATTAGAAAAAGTATTTAAAGAAAAATATGGTAAAGTATTAGCGATAGAATTAGGTTTAAGCGCCGATACTTCTTTAGCAGATAAAATATCAGAATTGGAACAAAAAACCTTTATAACGAATTCTGATGCGCATTCATTACCTAAGATTGCTAGAGAATATAATAAAATTTTAGTAGAAGATATAAGTTTTAAAGAGTTAGTAAAAGCTCTCAAAAATGAAGATGGAAGAAAAATAGTTGCAAATTATGGTATGGATCCAAAGCTTGGCAAATATCATAGAACATATTGTGAAGTATGTGGTAAAAATATAGAAGGCACTGCACCTGTAACTTTATGTGATACATGTGATAGCAAAAATATAACTATGGGGGTTTATGATAGGATTGAAATTATAAAGGATAAAAAAGATACAAAAAGCCCTAAAAACAGACCAGAATACATATATCAAATTCCACTTACTTTTATTCCTGGAGTAGGAAAGAAAAGTATAGAAAAATTATTAGATACTTTTGGAACAGAAATGAATATAATACACAAATTATCTAAAGATGATATAGAAGCTGTAGTAGGAAAAAAAGTAGCTAATAATATAGTTTCTGCAAGAGAAGGAAAAATACAAATCCACGAAGGTGGTGGAGGAGTTTACGGCCAAGTTAAAATTTAGTAATGTAAAGAAGCATTTCTTAGTTATGGATATTTTTCATAATTTAAGTATGCTTTTTTTATGGTTCTTTTTTTATATAAAGTGAATACACATTATGTATAAACTATTCGGAGGTACATAATGAACAGAAGATATGTAAGAAAAAAAGATTCAAAGCTAAAAGAAATTATAACTTCTCATATAGAAAATAATTTGAGAGAATATCTAATAGTTAGTCTTATATTTTTAATAGGAATAATTATTGGCGTTATATTTATTAATAATGTTTCAGAAAGTCAAATTTCTGAAATTACTAATTATATATCTTCTTTTACGCAAGATTTAAAAGAAAATAGAGATATAAATACTCTTCTTTTATTAAAAGATTCTATAAAGAAGAATGTGCTTTTGGCAGTATTCTTGTGGTTCATGGGCTCAACTGTTATAGGTATATCTATTGTTTATTTAGCAGTTTGCTTTAGAGGTTTTTGCTTGGGATATACTATTTCTTCAATTATATTAAGCTTAGGTGTTCGGAAAAGGATTAATATTTTTATTATCCGTGCTTCTTTTACAAAATATTATATTTATTCCATGTATACTTGCACTTAGTGTAAGTGGCATGAGACTTCATAATTCTATAATGGCAGATAAAAGAAAAGAAAATATAAAATTAGAAATATTAAGACATACAGTATTTTCTTTGTTAATATTAGCTGGACTAATAATTTCATCAATTATAGAGACATATATATCTAAAAATATTTTCATGTTTTTAATAAAATATATGTAAAATACAAAAGTAAAATTTATTAAAAAATGTATTTACTTTTTTTATTTTATCTGATATAAATATATACATAATAAATATTCATAATCGTCATGTGAAAGGAGCTAAATTATGGATAAACAAATAGAAAGTTTTTTGGACTTTATTAAGAATGATAAAAAATTATCAAATAATACATTACAATCATATAGAAGAGACATTCTGCAATATCAAACCTATTTAGAAAATAATAAAATAAATTATACTAAAATAAAAACAGAAGGAATAAAAGAGTATTTACAATATTTGCATGATATAAATAAAAAAGCATCTACAATATCAAGAAATTTAGCTTCAATTAGATTATTTTATCAATTTTTATTAAGAAATAATAAGGTAAAAGCAGATCCAACAGAAGGAATACAATCACCAAAAATAGAAAAAAGAGTTCCAAGTATTTTAACAGCTCAAGAAGTTTCATTGTTGTTAGATCAACCTAAGAACATTGATTTAAAAGGAATTAGAGACAAGGCTATGCTTGAATTTGCATATGCTACAGGAATGAGAGTAACAGAAATAATTTCATTAAATTTAGATAATGTTAATTTAGAGGAAGGATATGTAGTTTGCAAAAAAGGAACTAAGCAAAGAACTATCCCTTTAGGAAAAATTTCTTTAAAGGCCTTAAGAGAATATGTAGAAGACTCAAGACCAATATTAATAAAGACAGAATCAGAAAAAGCCTTATTCGTTAATATAAATGGTAGAAGATTAACAAGACAAGGTTTCTGGAAAATAGTAAAATTTTATAAAGAACAAGCTCATATAACTAAAGACATAACACCACATGTTTTAAGACATTCTTTTGCAACACACTTATTACAAAATGGAGCAGAATTAAAAGCTATTCAAACAATGCTTGGACATTCTGATATATCATCTACACAAATATATATGCAATTCCAAGATGAAAGTATAAAAAATATATACAGAAAAGCACATCCAAGAGCATAAAATATGTAAAATCAGGAGAAGAAATTTTCCTGTTTTTTTGTTGTATTTAATAAATATTTGTTGTATAATATATAGAAATTTTAATGTAGTGAAAATCGAAAATTAAATTTAAAGGAGGAAAGAAAATGGCAAAAATACTACCAGATATATCAAGAACATTTAATGAATTTTTATTGTTACCAAACTTAACAACAGAAAATTGTATTCCAGCAAATGTATCACTTAGAACACCACTTGTTAAATTTAAAAAAGGAGAGGAAGCAAAATATTACGCAAACATACCTATGGTTTCTGCAATAATGCAATCAGTTTCAGGAGAAAAAATGGGGATTGCACTTGCTAGAGAAGGTGGACTTGCTTTTATTTTTGGTTCTCAATCAATAGAATCACAAGCAGAAATGGTTTATCATGTAAAAAAGCATAAAGCAGGTTTTGTTATAAGTGATTCTAATGTTAAATCTGGAACATCTCTAAAAGAAGTTTTAGCATTAGTTAAAAAAACAGGTCATTCAACAGTTATAATTACAGATGACGGAACAGCAAATGGTAAATTTTTAGGCATTGTAACAAATAAAGATTATAGATTATCGAGAGACAATCAAGATGACCCAATAGATAATTTTATGACAAAAAAGGAAAATGTAATATGGGCAAAAAAAGGAATTAGCTTATCAGAAGCAAATGATATTATTTGGGAAAAGAAAATAAATTGTCTTCCAATACTTACAGAAGAAGGCAACCTAAAATATTTAGTCTTTAGAAAAGATTATGAAGATAGAAAAAATAACCCTAATTCTCTATTAGACGAAAACAAAAGATATATAGTGGGCGCAGGAATAAATACAAGAGATTATGAAGAAAGAATACCAGCTTTAGTAGAAGCAGGTGTTGATATATTATGTATGGATTCTTCAGATGGATATTCTGTATGGCAAAAGAATACAATAGATTTCGTAAGGGCAAAATATGGAGAAGATGTTAAAATCGGTGCAGGAAATGTAGTAGATAGAGAGGGCTTTAGATATTTAGCAGAAGCTGGTGCAGATTTTATAAAAGTTGGAGTAGGGGGAGGCTCTATTTGCATAACTCGTGAAACAAAAGGTATAGGTAGAGGACAAGCTTCAGCTCTAATGGAAGTAGTAGATGAAAGAAATAAATATTTTGAAGAAACAGGCGTATATATTCCAGTATGTTCAGATGGTGGTATAGTTTATGATCATCATATAACACTTGCACTTGCAATGGGTGCTGACTATGTAATGATGGGAAGATATTTTGCAAGATTTGACGAAAGCCCAACAAGAGTTGTAAAAGTAGGAAATAACTATGTTAAAGAATATTGGGGAGAAGGTTCAAATAGAGCAAGAAATTGGCAAAGATATGATTTAGGAGGAGAAGCAAAAGATAAACTTGCTTTTGAAGAAGGAGTAGATTCATACATTCCTTATGCAGGTTCTTTAAAAGAAAATTTAGATATAACAGTTGCAAAAATAAAATCTACAATGTGTAACTGCGGAGCAACAACAATTCCAGAACTACATAAAGTTGCAAGACTTACAATGGTTTCTGATGTAAGCATTTCAGAAGGCGGAGCACATGATGTAATGCTAAAGGAAATTGATAACTCATATAAATCATAATTATTACAAGAATAAAAGCAGCAATAAATGGACATAGTCCACATATTGCTGCTTTTATTAATTTGAAAATCTTATGTAAATATGTTATAATATTAGTAGCAACTTTTTTTATTAGCAATAACACAGAGGAGGAAAACAAAATGAAAAAAATTGCTAATAAGGGAGTAACTTTACTCCTGATAACACTTTTATTCCCACTCAATTGTTGCAGGTGGTTTTGAAGTTATATCATATACAACTCTATTTATATGTTTTACCTCATTTACAATTCTACTTGATACTTTTTCAAGTATATCATAAGGAATTCTGCTCCATGTTGCTGTCATAAAATCTGTTGTACAAACACTTCTTAAGGCAAGTGTATAATCATAAGTTCTGTAATCTCCCATAACACCAACTGATTTTAAATTTGTAAGAACTGCAAAATACTGATTTAATTCTTTATCTAAACCAGCTTTTGCAATTTCTTCTCTAAAGATATAATCTGCATCTTTTAATATTTCTAGTTTTTCTTTTGTTATATCTCCGATTATTCTAATTGCAAGTCCGAGGGCCAGGGAAAGGTTGTCTAAATACTAACATTTCAGGAATACCTAATTCTAATCCTGTTTTTCTAACTTCATCTTTAAATAAATCTCTTAAAGGCTCTATTATTTCTTTAAAATCAACATAGTCAGGAAGTCCACCAACATTGTGATGACTTTTAATAACTGCTGCTTTTCCTTTACCACTTTCTATTACATCAGGATAAATAGTACCTTGTACAAGAAAGTCTACTGTGCCAATTTTTTTTGCTTCTTCTTCGAATACTCTGATAAATTCCTCACCAATTATTTTTCTTTTCTTTTCTGGTTCAGAAACACCAGCAAGTTTAGATAAAAATCTTTCTTCAGCATTTACTCTAATTAAATTTATATCAAACTGATTTCTAAAAATATTTTCAACTTCATCGCCTTCGTTTTTACGAAGAAGACCATGGTCTACAAATATACAAGTCAATTGTTTTCCAATAGCTTTATGAAGTAGTACTGCAGCAACAGAAGAATCAACACCACCAGATAGGGCTAGTAACACTTTTTTATCTCCAATTTTTTCTCTTAGATTTTTAATAGATTCCTCAACAAAAGAAGACATTACCCAGTCACCAGAACACTTACAAATGTTATATAAGAAATTTCTTATAATTTTAACACCATTTACTGTATTATTAACTTCTGCATGAAATTGAATTCCATAGAAATTTAATTCTTTATTTTCAATAGCTGCGACAGGACAATTAGAAGTAGTAGCAATTGTTCTAAAGCCTTTTGGTAATTCTTTTACTAAATCAGTATGACTCATTAAGCAAATATTTTTATCGTTAAAACCTTCAAAAAGTGGGGAAGACGTATCCAAATTTACTTCTGTTTCTCCATATTCTTTTTTTGTTCCTTTTTCAACTTTTCCACCAAGAGAATGACTCATAAATTGCATACCATAACAAATTCCAAGAATAGGAATACCTAATTTAAATATTTCTTTATCACAAGAAGGACTATCATCTTCATATACACTTGCAGGTCCTCCAGTAAAAATTATTCCTTTTGGATTAATTTCTTTAATTTTTTCAATTGGTACATCATAAGGAAGTACCTCTGAATAAACATTACATTCTCTAACACGTCTTGCTATTAATTGATTAAATTGACTATAAAAATCTAAAATAACAATAGTTTCTTTATTCTTCATTATAAATCTCCTTAAACTTAAATTTAATATTAGTATTTTATCATAAATTATTAAAAAAGTATATATTAGATAAATTGTAACTTATAAAATTAAAAAATTTTTAAAAAAGTATTGACAAAGAAACATGTGTTCGTTATAATATGTTTAACAAATAAATGTTTGCATAATTGTTTTAAAATATGTAGGGGATGCAGAAAAAAAGAAGAAGGCAAAATCGGATAGTCCTTTTATAAAAAATCCGATTTTGCCTAGCGAGAATGGAGGATGTAAAATGAGAATCACAAACAAAAATAAATTTATAAGAAGTATTTTATTAATATTAGTAATGATTTTATTTATAACTTTTTTTATAGGAAAATCAACATTATCTCATAAAGAAATTGAATATAAAACTATATATGTATCACAAGGAGATACATTATGGAATATAGCTAAAGCAAATCAAATAAGTAATAGTTATTATAAAAACAAAGACGTAAGATATATTATAAGTGACTTAATGAAAATAAATAATTTAGAGAATAGCAATATAAATATAAATCAGAAACTATTAATACCATGTATATAATAAAACTACATAGGTAATTTAAGTTACATATGTAGTATAAAATATTTAATTATCTACTTTAAATTTGCTAAAGGATTATTTTCAACTGCATTTCTAATTTGACTATTATCTACATGTGTATAAATTTCAGTTGTAGAAATACTTTCATGACCTAATAATTCTTGAAGAGCACGAATATCAACATTTCCATATTGATACATAAGAGTTGCAGCAGTATGTCTTAATTTATGAACAGAATATTTATTTATATCTAAACCAGCCTTTAATAATTCTTTTTTAACTATGAATTGTACTGTTCTATTACTAATTCTTTCACGCCTTTCACTTAAAAATAGTGCATCTTTAGAATCATATTTAATTCCTTCTTTAGGTCTAACCGTTAAATACTCATTTATCGCTGATATGCAAGCATTATTTAAGTATATAGTACGTTCCTTATTACCTTTACCTATAACATTAAGTTTAGCTTCACTAAAAGTAATATCTTTTATATTTATATTAACTAATTCAGACAAACGCATTCCACAATTCAAGAATAAAGTAATTATTGCATAATCTCGTTCAGCATTTCTATTTTCTTCACTGCCGAGCCACTTCTAAAAGTTTTTTGCTTTCATCCAATGATAAATACTTAGGAATTCTTTTTCCAAGTTTAGGGGTTTCTAAATTTTGTGCAGGATTAACATCTATTAATTTAGCTTTTTGAGACAAGTATTTAAAGAAAATCCTTATAGTAGAAACTTTTCTTGCACGGGTTGCAGGTTTACTTCTAAGTTCTGTTGCCATGTAAGAGATATATTTATGAATATCTTCTAATGTTATTTTTTTAATTACATCCAAACTTAAATCATTTACAGTGATTTTAGAATAATCTTTTTCATCTGTTAATTTAAATTCTATTTTTATAAATTTTAGAAAATTAATAAGGTCGTAATTATATTCTTTAATACTATTAGGAGATTTGTTAAGTATAGTAATACTATAATCTAGAAAAGAATTTAAATACTCTGGATTTGACTCTCTATCTATCATAAATAGGCTCCTTTTACAAATTTTTATAATATTATAATAACACTAATATAATTTTTTTTAAAGATAGTAAATTTAATTTTTAAAAATATTTGCAAGAGCATTACGTGACCAATGCTATTTTCAATTTAATTTATCTATTATATTATAACAACATCAAAAATATTTTTATGTAATAAGGAGGAATTTACTATGGTAAAAAATTGTAAATTAGATGTAGAAGATGAAGAAATACTAAATGAATTAGATAGCTTATGTGGTGTTGTTCAAAATAAGGATGTTCTAAAAGATATGATATTATATACAAAATTAAAACAAAATGGTCAAGTTAATTTTGGAAATTATAACATAATCATTAGGAATGATTCTTCCTATCAGTTATTAAATGATCTCATAAAAGTATGTGCAAAAATATTTGTTAAATATAATATTATATCAAATGACAAAATATGCTGTTTAGATAAAATTGTAAATAGTAGAAGAGACTGCCCATTTGATAAAATTAGTGGAATTGATGAAAGTATAATTATAATTAATGAAAGAAAATTAAGAATTGATTATACTGATGAACTAGATACTTTAAAAAGAGTTATTAATCTTTCTAACGATAAAATTTTTATTTTTGAAGATACAAATTTTTCTGAAGGAGAAACTGATGCAGAACTTGGAGAACTTGCAACATGGAGAATGACTATTGAAAAAATATCTTTAGAAGATAAGTTGATGTATTGCAAAAACAAATTTGAGTCAAATAATCTAAAATATAAAAAACAAGATTTAAAAGATTTTGCAGATGTTCCGTTTTGGACGTTAAAAAACATGGTTATTAAAATATTAATCGAATGTAAAAGTAAAAATTTAGATTTTGTTGATAAACAAATGCTAACTAAAACAAAAGAATTATTTACGAATAATAAATCAAAAAGAACTTCTACCAAAAAATCTAAAAATCAAGAAAAAGGCGCAAAAGAAGAACTAGGTGAACTAATAGGACTAAGTGATATTAAAGGACAAATGGGAAAAATACTTAATTACATTAAATTAAATAAAGAAAGAGGAAAAATGCCAACATTACACATGTGTTTTACTGGAAATCCTGGAACAGGTAAAACCAGTATAGCAAGAATAATTGGAAAATTATTTGAAGAAGAAAAAATATTAAGTGGAAGTGGAGATTTTGTTGAAATTCACGGAAGGGATTTAGTTGCAAAATATGTAGGATGGACTGCTCAAAAAGTTCATGATACAGTGGAAAAGGCAATAGGTGGAGTTCTTTTCATAGATGAAGCATATAGTTTAATTACAAATGAAAAGGGCAGTTTTGAAGATGAAGCCATAGCTACATTAATAAAAGAGATGGAAGACCATAGAGATGAAATTTGTATTATACTCGCTGGATATACTAATGAAATGAAGCAACTACTTAAACAAAATCCTGGTTTCGAAAGCAGAATTCAATTTACTATTAACTTTCCGGATTATAATGAAACAGAACTATTATCTATCTTTACAGAGTTATGCAAAAAAGAACATTATAAACTAGCCTCCTCATGTAATGAAATTCTTCTAGATAATTTCAGTAAAGCTAAAAATATAGATGATTTTGGAAATGGTAGATATGTAAGAAATTTATTTGAAAAAATTAAGTTTGAACAAGCAGATAGAATTGTTAAAACAAATAGCAAATCAATAAATAATATTAATAAAATTGACGTTGAAAATGCAATTACCTCTATTACACCAGATGTTAAAGAAAAAAGAGTAATTGGCTTTGCAGTATAAAAATAAAAACTTGTTAAGTAATAGGAAAATGTGATATTATGTATAAAGCTTAAAGGGAGAACATGTAATATTATGAATAGATGTAAATGGTGTAATTTAAAAAATCCTAAATATGTTGAGTATCATGATAATGAATGGTGCAGGCCGAATTTTAATGATAAATACCTATACGAGATGTTGATATTAGAGTCTTTTCAAGCTGGGCTTTCATGGGAGTGCATACTTAATAAAAGAGAAAACTTTAGAGAAGCATTTGATAATTTTGATATAGATAAAATATGTTGTTATAGCGATATAAAAGTAGAAGAATTACTAGAAAATAAAAAGATTATAAGAAACAAACTAAAAATAAATGCTACTATAAATAATAGTAAAATTTTTAAGAAAATACAAAATGAATTTGGCTCATTTTATAGTTATTTAAAGACATTTACTGATGATAAAATTATTTATGAAATAGATAAAACTACAAATCATTTATCAGATAATTTGTCTAAAGATTTACAAAAGAGGGGAATGAAATTTGTTGGAAGTACTATTTTATATTCCTATTTACAAGCAATAGGAGTTATTAATTCACATGAAAAAGAATGTTTTTTATATAAGAATAAATTAAACTAGCATAGGTCATATTGATAATTTACCTGATTTAGGAAATAATGTGGGGATATTTTATATATTAAATAAACTTTACTTTTTTGAAGTATAATATTATAATATTTTCATAATTAAATACATAAATGGAGATAAAAATGGAAAAAGAAAATCAAAGAATTACCAATTATTTGAAAAAAGCCGTACTTGCACAAGTTGACAAAGCAATTGATTTTAAAAATGAAGAATTTTATAAAATATCACAAGAAAGTTTTGTAACCGGAAATATAGATGTAGAAATAGCATCAAAGCTTTTCGAAAGTAATAAAAAAGAGATTCAAAAAAGTGAAGAAAAAGATGCTGATGAAAAAAATATAGATGAAAATTTATATGTTATACTTGCTGCTAAAGTAATAAGAACTGAAGTAGAAGGAAGTCAAAAAAAAGAAGAGGATATGGAAGATTTAACGGGAATATTTTTTATTCCTGCAAAGCTTAATAAAAGGACTTCAAGTTTATTGCCTGCAACAGAAGATGATAAATTGCCATGGTTTCCAAGAGAATTATTAAAACCTATGATAGAGCCAGAACTTGCAATAGGTGATAGTGAAAACTATGATAGAGTAGTAAGTGATGAAATATATAACATCTATAAAATTGTTAATTGGCAAGATTATCTATCATTTTGTAAAAATATATATGAAACAACTACAGGGTGTTCTTTTGAAGCAGATGAAATAAACAATTTAAATAATAAAAAGGAAAAAATAGCACTTGAAAAAAATATATATATTTTTTTAGATAAAACAATATATCCTACATGTCATATAAAAAGATTATACAATAGCATTGCAAAACAAGATATTGAAATACCTTTATATGAAAATTTTATTTCATTAACAGAAAAAGAAAATAGAGATTTAATAGAAAATACTTCTGAAAACAGAAAAATGCACTATGGACAGATGGAAGGAAAATATGAATTATCTAAATCT